>DFCM01000141.1 GCA_002366995.1 bacterium UBP3_UBA3054
AGATCGGTGCAGGCGATCAAATGCCTGGCGGCCGGCTCCCAGTGCTTGATTACGGCGTTGGCGCGGCCGGCGACGAAGTTGTACTGCTGGTCGTTCAGATAAGTCGGATAGCACATCTCAAGCCTGGCGGCTGCCAACCTCATGTTCCCCTGCTGGAAGAGTCGCAGGCCGCTTTTGTAGAGGCATTCGTCGACCTTCTCCTTCTCTATGGTCGGGAAGGAGGGATTCATGTCCATGTAGCGGTCGTACGATTCCAGAGCCTCCTCAAAATCCTCGCTCGCCATATAGTCGTGGAAATTTTTGACAAGGCAGGTCTCGAATTTGCCCTTTATGTTCACGAAGCATTCCGGCTTCTCCTTCAGCATATTCTCAAGGCGGTCCCTAGCGGACTTGTAATGGCCTCCCGCCATGTATCCGTCGGCTTCCTTGTCCAGGAGACTTACCGTGCAGTCCCTTCTCGCTCTTTCCAAAACGTCGGCGGCGCGTCTGTAGGCTTTTGTGTCCCCGCAGCTGTTTTTTATGAGCGAGACCATATTGACGACCACGACCTCGTTGCTCAGGGCCACGTTCCTCATGATCTCGGCAATGTACTTCTCAGCCGTCTGTTCGTTCATCTGGGACTTCAGACGTTCCAGGGCGGAATCTATGTCCTTGGCGGCCGGAGTGTCGCCGTAATTTTCCTTGATCTGAAGATAGGTGTTGTAAGAGAGAACAGTTTCTTCCCTGAACTCAAGTTTTTCCGCCTCGGCAAGAAGATCCAGGGCATATTGGTCCCTTCTGTCATGGTTAGTTTTGCGGCAAATCGAGACCCGATCCTTGAAATCGGCTTGCGCAATGGCTTCGGGATACAGCCGCTCGATCTTGGAAAGCGATTCCTCCACGGCGTTCCAATAGTTCGACTCGATATAAGCGCTCGCCAGCTTAAGTTCCGCCTCAGCCAGTTCCAGGGAAAGGGCTTTGACTTTGGATGCCGCCTCCTGCGCGGCCTTCGTTTTCGGATAATCCGCGGCGACGGCCCTCAGCATCACGAGCGCCGGATCCTTCTTACCGCTCCTTATGTAATTTTCGGCGTCGGCGCAAAGCCTTTCCGCCTCGGCTTCCGCAAGGAAGCTTTCGTTCTCTTTTTCCATGGCGGAAAGCCTCGCCATGGAGGAGGAATTCGGGAGCATGTTCCTTAAGTTTTCAAGGATCCGCTGGCAAAGGAGGTAATTCCCGGCTTTGAAATTTTTTTCGGCGGCGGAAAGCAGTTTTTTGGAAAGCGTCCTTTCGTACTTCGCAAAGATCGCCTGGATCTTTTCAACGTTCTCCGTCTTGGAAAGAGGATCATCCGCGAAACGTCCGCCCTTCAAGTCTTCCGAGACAACGATACCGAATTCGCTCACCCAGTAGGTCTTTTTCCCCGTCACGCCGTAAACTTGCGGCGCGGCCGTAACGGAGAAGGTGTCGGCGCTGACGTTGTCGAAGTAATAGTTGTAGCCGTCGAGCATGGGATTTTCGCCCAGCTCCCTTACCTTGGCGTTCAGGCCGCCGATCGCGGCGAAACGCTCGGGGCCGACGAATTCGCCGAACATGTCGCCGTCGTCGTCTATGAGGACCGCGTATTTTATGTAAAATTCATCAAGGGCGGTCTTTTCGAGCCTGATTGCGACTCTCTTTTCGTTGCTCGCCTGGACATCCCGGGTCGTGAGATAGAAAACGCCGATTCCTATGGCGGCGCACCAAACAAGGGATATGATTATGCCGAGCCAGGCCATGATCGTTCCCCTCACGGTGTTGCGGCCGCGGGAAATGGAAAGAATGCAGAGAACAAGCCCTATGATCTCGCCGATCCCGATGACGAAGGGGCCTAAGGCGGCGAAAACAAGTCCCAGTTTCGCGAGCGTGTCGGAAGTGTGGATGACGAAGCTTTCGTATGGGTCATAAAAAGTGCCTGGCGCCGCCACGCCGTAATTGGAGTTGCCGAGCGCGACCTGGTTCCCTCCCGGGGCGAGAGCCGGCGCTTCGGCCTTGATCACTCCAGCGTCCAGGACGAGAAATTCTATCCCGGCAATGGAGAACTTAGATCCGGCCTTTAGTTCCAGACTGGGCGCGTTCTCCCCTCCCGCAATGATTGGCTTTTCGTCCAGGCTCTCAATTAGCCAGACACCGTCCGAATACGTGAGCGAAGCCTGATAATCGCTGACACCCTCGCCATTAACGACGACGGAATTGTCTTTCGCGCTCCCTATGGTGGCGCTGATCCCAGTTACCGTGAAGGTCTTTTTATCTGGCGTGTTTGGGAATGCGACTAGCTTCATGAAATGATCACTGCGAAAAAAAGGCCTCCCCGGGGAGGCCTTCTTTTATTTCTGCTCCGGCGGCTGGGCCTGTTGCTGCTGAGCCTTGGCAGCAGCCTCTGCCTCTGCCTCCGCCTTTGCCTTGTTCGCTTCAGACTTGTCTTTCGGCAGGAATTCCTCCAGGGAGGAAAGGTCGATGTCGATGTTAAGTGACTCGGTGAATTTCCGGACGCACTCTATGTAGGTCTTGTCCTCGTTCGTGTAGTAGCCTCTTATCTTGACGGCCGCTTCCGAAAGCTGTTCCGGAGTCAGCGTCTCCTTTTCAGCCGAGTCGACGATGGATTTCAGGAAGAGGTCGATTTTGGCGTTGCGGAGATTCCTGTCGTTGAAGAATTTTTTGAACATCCTGTTGACCTTCTTCAGCTCTTCGATCTTTTTCGATACGGAAACGAGCCTCTCTCCCAATTCCGGCACGTTGCGCTTTTCAAGGATGGCCTTCAGGTCGGCTCTCACGGCGTTGTGATGGGCGATGTCGCGGTCGATCTGCTTTAGGATGTCCTCGTTGGCCTTCATTTCCCGCTTGTCTATGATCTCAAGCTCCTTGATCCTCAGGTTGAAGCGGTCGATCTGTTTCTTGAATTTCTCCCTGACGATATGCTTGCTGGAGCCGTTCGTCCTGATTATCTCGTTCAGTATCTGCTCCAGCTCGCGGATCCTGTCGTTTATGATCATCAGCGACTTCTGATAGCTTCTGTCGACGTTCAGGAGGCTCTCCTGCATGTCAAGCTTATCCCTTTCGCTGGCCGTAGCGCTCGCATTCTGTTTCTGCGCGTCCGGCTCCGGCCTCTGCAGCGTGACGACGACCTCGCCGGAAGTTTTCTCGCGGTCGATCTTCATGAGAACGTTGCTGACGTTCTCAATGTCGTTCGTGACGGACAGTTTGGCGTAGTTGATCTTGATCCACTTGTAATCCCTGATGGTCTCCTGGAAATCGAGATTGGCCACGAACATGGCTATGAGCCTGTTCTCCTGGCGCGTGCAAAGATTGACGATGGAGTAAGCCCTGGCCGTGCAGAGGTCGAATCTGTAGCGCTCCTCGATGTCTTTGCAAGCGATCAGGTGCCTGGCCGCCGGTTCCCAGTGTTTGATGACAGCGTTGGCGCGGCCGGCGATGAAGTTGTACTGGTTGTCTTTCAGATAGGCCGGATAGCACTTCTCGAACTTGTCCGCGGCGTCCCGCATGTCGCCCTGCTGATAGAGCCTCACGCCGCTCTTGTAGCAGCATTCGTCGACTTTTCCCCTGTCTATGGCCGGCAGGATGGGGTTCATGTCCATGTAGCGTTCGTAGGCTTCCAGGGCCTCGTCGAAATCCCCCTTCGCGTAGTAGGTGTCGAAATTATTGACCAGGCAGAGCTCAAGCTTATCCTTGATCTTCATGAAGGACTCGGGCTTCTCCTTTATGATGTGCTCGAGCCTGTCCTTGGCGGACTGGTAATTTTTCTCCTCCATGAACTTGTCAACTTCTTTGCTGAGGACGCTGACGGTGCAGTTCTTCCTGATCCTCTCGAGGATCTCCTCGGCCCGCTTGTAGGCCTTGGTCTCGCCGCAGCTGTTCTTTAGAAGCGTGATCATGTTCACGACGACGACCTCGTTGCTCATAGCCACGTTCTTCATGATGTCGGCTATGTATTTTTCGGCCGTCTTCTCGTTCATCTGCGTGTTGAGGCGCGCCAGAGCCGCGTCGATGTCCTTTGCGGCCGGCGTATTGCCGTAGCTCTCCCTGATCTGCAGATAGGCGTTGTAGGCCTGGACGTTGTCGCCCGCCAGTTCCAGGTTCTCCGCGCTCTTCAGAAGATTCATGGCGTACTGGTCCCTCAGGTCGTGGCTGAGCTTGCGGCAGGCCGAGACCTTGTCCTTGAAGTCGCCCTGCACGAAGGCTTCGGGATATTTCTGCTCGATCTTTCCGAGAGATTCCTCCACGGCATTCCAGAAATTGGACTCGATGTAAGCGTTCGCCAGCGCAAGTTCGGCGCTTGCCAACTCCAGAGCCAGGGCGTTGACCTGCTTCTTGGCTTCCTGCGCCGTACTGGTGTTCGGGAAATCCGCCGCGATGTTCCTCAGCGTCTCAAGCGCGGGGTCTTTCCTCCCGCTCTTGACGTAATTCATGGCGTCGGAATAGAGCCTGTGCGCCTTGGCTTCCATCAGGAAGGGCGCGTTCTCCTTTTCCACCGCGTTCAGCTTCGCCATAGCGGAAGAATACGGGAACTTGTTCTTCAAATTCTCGATGATCTGCTGGCAGAGGTCGTATTTTTCGTTCTTGAAGTTCTGCTCAGCCGCGAAGAGGATCTTTTCGGAGAGTTCCTTCTCGTAGCGCTGCGGGATGGTCTGGACATTCTCGACGTCCTCCACCCTGGCCAGCGGATCGTCCTCGAAGCGAGAACCCTTCAGATCATCCGAGACGATGATGCCAGATTCGTTCACCCAGTAGGTCTTCCTGCCCGTCACGTTGTAG
The DNA here is from genome assembly GCA_002366995.1 of bacterium UBP3_UBA3054. GTDB lineage: Bacteria > Auribacterota > UBA3054 > UBA3054 > UBA3054 > UBA3054. Next base: position 4,789 of record DFCM01000141.1, read on the forward strand.
ACCTGCGGCGTGGCGGTGATGGTGAAAGTGTCGGCGGAAACGTTTTCAAAGTAGTAATTGTAGCCTTCCCTCAGCGGGCTCTCGGCCAATTCCTTGGCCTTGACGTCTATCCCGGCGAGGCCGGCGAAGCGGTCGGGTTCCACAAATTCGCCGATCAGATTGCCATCGTCGTCGACTAGCACGGCGTACTTGACGTAGTATTCCGCCATGACCGTCTTTTCCAGCCTGGCCACCACTTTCGTCTCATTGTGTACCTTGGTGTCCTTTGTCATGAAGTAGAAGAGCCCCAAACCAATGATGATAAGCCAGACCAAAGAGAGCACCACGCCGATCCAGGCCATGATCGTGCCTCTCACGGTGTTGCGGCGGCGGGATATGGAGATGACGCAGAGCACAAGGCCTATCAATTCGCCGACACCCAGGACCAGTGGGCCAAGGATGGAGAAGATCAAGCCCAGTTTGGCTAGCGTGTCGGAGGCCTGAACAACGAAGCCGGCGTAAGGATCTACGAAAGTTCCGGGCGCTGCCATCCCCCATTGCTGGCCGCCGACAGCGACCTGGTAGCCTTGCTGCTGCATGCCGTTCGGCATGACCTGCAGGGCGCCGCCTGGAGGAGGCTGCATCTGCTGGGTGTTGGGCGACTCCTCGCCGCCTTTCGCCTCGGTCATTATGACGTCGAGGACAAGGAAATCGACGCCGGCCAGAGAGAACTTCAGGCCGACTTTCAGCTTAAGGCTGGAGGAAGCTTCGTTTCCGCACAGGATCTTCTTATCATCCAGACTTTCTATGAGCCAGACGCCGTCGGCATAAGTGAGCGACGCCTGATAATCGCTGACATTGGGTCCTTCCAAATAGATCGGGTTGTCAGGTGAGGAACCGAAAGTGGCGCTGGGGCCGGTCACCGCGAAGACCTGCTTCTGCGGCGTATTGGGGAAAGCAACTAGTTTCATACAGATTATTCTACCATTTTTAGAAAAATGTTGAAACGGTTTTCAACCTCTGATGTTGAACGCTATCCGTCATTTTGGTAGAATTACCGAAATCAAAGCTAAATAAGAAAGAACACTATGGCAGAACAAATTAAAACTCCCAGCGCCCATTGGGGCGACAAAGCCGTCGACCTCCTGCTCCAGCAGAGAGGCAACGGACCCTTCCTCATCGCCAGCGGCATCTCTCCCTCCGGACGCATCCACGTCGGCAACTTAAGGGAAGTCCTGACCGCCGACATCGTCTACCGCATCTTAAAGGAACGCGGCCATGAGGCGAAGCTTATCTTCGTGGCGGACGACTACGACGCCTTAAGGAAAGTCTATCCTTTCCTCGACCCCGCGGTCTACGAGAAATACGTCGGCTGTCCCCTCTCCGAGATCCCGGCGCCCGACGGCAGCGACATGACTTACGCGGAATACTTCCTGCAGCCGTTCGTCAAATCGCTCAAGAAACTGAAAATTGACGCGCACGTCGTGAGGGCCAGCGAGCTCTACCGCGACGGCGTTCTTAAGAAACAGATCATCCAGGCCCTGAACGCCAGGGACGAGATCGCCGAGATCCTAACGAGAGTCACCGGCAAAGAGATCGGCGAGGACTGGAGCCCCTTCAATCCTCACTGCCGCCTTTGCGGCAACATGAAGACCACGAAACTTGTGGCGTGGCATCCCGAGACCGAGGAGATCACCTACTACTGCTCGCACTGCGACAAGGAACGCACCGTTCCCGTCGTCGGCAACGGCAAACTCACCTGGCGCGCCGACTGGCCGGCCAGATGGGCGGCTTTGGGCGTCGACGTCGAGCCTTTTGGCAAAGACCACGGCGGCAAGGGCGGCAGCTACGACACCGGCAAAGAGATCGTCAGGAAGATATACGGCGGCGTTGAGCCCTTCCCCATCATCTACGAATGGATCCGGCTTAAAGGCCTGGGCGACATGAGTTCAAGTAAGGGCAACGTTGTTTCCGTCGACGAAGTCTTGGAAGTCGTGCCCCCCGACGTTCTGCGCTACTTCATCACGCGCCCCGCTCCCAAAGCGAGTTTGGCCTTGGATCTTGTCACGCAGCTCCTTAACCTCGTCGACGAAGTGGACGACGAAAGCAAGAAGCAGCGTGACGCCAGAAGCGTCGAGCTTTCCCAGGCCGGCGGCTTCGTGCCTTTGCACATCCCCTTCAACCATCTGGTCAACGTCTGGCAGGTGGCCGGCGGCGACTTTGAGAAGGTCAAGAAAATTCTCACCCGCACCGGCTTCAAATACAGCGACGAGGCGGCTCTTCTTGAGCGCTGCCATTACGCCGACGAATGGCTGAAGCGTTACGCCACGCCGGAATTCATCTTCCAGCTTCTCGATGAAACGCCCGCCGAGATCGTTCCTCTCATCTCTGACGAAGAGAAGAAGGCCCTCTCCCTTATCGCGGACGAACTGGAGAAGAACCCTGAAGCGGACGGCAACGCCATCCACCAGATCATCTACAACATCGCGAACAGTACGGGCGTCTCGATGGGCAACCTCTGCAAGGCCCTCTACCGCGTGACGCTGGGCAGGGACCGCGGCCCCAGGGCCGGCTGGTTCGTAGCCATGGCCGGAAACGACCAGATAGCCTCCCGCATAAGGAAATTCCTCGCGAGGTAAGTTGAGTTCCCTTGAGTAAAAAAAAGACCGGGCTTTTCGCCCGGTCTTTTCTTTTATCTTATGATCTTATGAAGCTATGCAGACAAGCCCTATGATCCAGAGGTAGACCACGAAGGGATGGAAGTCGTATTTGGAAACTAGCTTCAGAAGGAGCTTGATGGCGATGTAGCCTGATATGGCGGCTACAAGAACACCGATTACTTGGACGAGCGCCGTGCCGTCGCCGTTGTGCCAGGATATGGCCAGGCGGGATCTGAACTCGGATGAAAGGCAGTCTTTCAAGGCCGCGCCGAGGATGACGGGAATGGACATGAGGAAAGAGAAGCGGGCGGCCGCTTCGCTTTTCAGTTTGCACAGAAGGCCGGCGTAGATGGTGCTGCCGCTCCTGGACAGTCCCGGAATGACGGCGACCGCCTGAGCGACGCCGATCCAGAGCGCGTCCTTCCAGGTCATCTGATCGAGACCTTTCAGGGTTTTTTCCTGCTCTTCCTTCTCTTCGGGAGGAAGGCTGTTGCGCTCTTTTAGGATCTTGTTCGCGGGAGTGAGCACCCAGTAGGCGCAGGCGATGAAAGCGAGGCCTATCAGTCTGTATGGCTCAAGCGGGATCTTGCCGATCTTTAGGCCTTCTTCGCAGAAAAGCCTTTCCAGAGCCTCGTCCAGGGTGAAGCCTACGATGGCGGCGGGCACCATGGAGATCAGGATGAGAAGCGCGAAATAGAGCGCGTACTTCTCACCCTTGCAGAAATCCCTTATGAGGATCCAGATGTCCTTGTAGAGCGCCGCGAAGATCGCCAGGACCGTCCCGAAATGCAAAAGGACGATGTAATTGAGGTCGATGTCATGGATCGGCACGAAGAACTTCGCCACGGCCAGATGCCCGGAGCTTGACACGGGAATGAATTCCGTCAGCCCCTGGATGAGGCCGACCAGGATTGCGTCGAAAGTCGTCATTAGAAGAGCTTGCCGGCGCCCTGGGCGGGAGCGAACAGGTACTGGTTGTCGGCGTAGCCATCAAGATCGTGCGGGAGGTAGTAGGCCTCGTGGATCTTCTTGATGAACTCAGGACCCTTGCCTTTGGGGATGAGGTGCACCGTGCAGCCGCCGAAGCCGGCGCCGGTAAGCCTGGATCCGTAGGAACCGGCCGCTTTGCCGGCTTCCACAAGGGCGTTGAGTTCTTCGCAGCTGATCTCGTAATCATCGCGGCAGCTGGCGTGTGATTGATCCATAAGAAGGCCGAAAGCCTCGGCTTTGTTTTCGGAGTCGCCGTTCAGAAGCGCCGTGGAGTCTTCCACTCTTCTGGCCTCGGAGATGACGTGCCTGGCTCTCTTCTTGACCTGGAAGCCGCCCTGCGGTTCAGGCATCACTTCGCCGGTCTTGGTGAGGCAGACTTCCTTGGCGGCGTATTCTTCCGAAACGCCCAAAGCATCCGCGATCATCTTGACGGTGTAGCCTTCGTCGACGAGCGCGGTCTCGATCTTGTTGAGGGCGTCGTCGAAGCCTTCCGTCTCATTGGCGAACCAGTCGTAGAGCATGGTGGGTTCCTTGGCGCCCGCTTTGCCAGCCAGCTTGTGCAGCAGCATGTAGGCGATGCGGCACTCGACCGTGCGCATGTTGTAGGCGACCCTGGCGTTGCCGGCCTTGGCGGCTTTGACGCGGGAGTGGCAGACCAAGATGTCGGCTTCCTTGGGCAGCGTCACGAGTTTCGTCCTGATGGGATAGAAGTCGATCTTGAGGCATTTGCCGGCCTGGCCGAGAATGGAGATGGACTGGTCCATGCCGCCACTTGCCATGCCGACGTAGTGGTCGGATTTGGCCATGACTTCCGCCAGAACGACCGGATCGATCGTCCTGCCGTTGATGGCGAGGATCGCTTCGGCGGCCGCGACCGTGAAGGCGGCGGAGGAAGAGAGGCCGCTGGCAAGGGGAACGTTGCCGTCTATTACCATTTTCAGGCCCTGGAGGCCTTCTTCGGTGCCCCAGAAATCAATTAAGCCTTGAGTGGCGCTCTTGATGTAGTTGCCCCAGTCGCCGCCCTGGTACGGCGGAATGTTGCGCTCGATCGTAAAGGAGCCGCCCTGGAAAGAAGGAATGACATTGGCGAAGCTGATGACGTTGTCCTTGCTGGCGCCGGCCACGATGAGCATGTCTCTCGATATGGCCATGGGCATCACGGGGAAACCGTTGTAGTCGGTGTGCTCGCCGATCAGATTGACTCTGCCGGGGGCGCGGACGACCACCACTTCCTCCGGAGCGAAAGTTTTTTCATAGACGGTTATGGAGTTTATAAGTCTCTGCCTCGCTTCTTCCGCCACATCGGCGGCCTGGGCGTTGACGGAAAGAAGGACTTCCATAACGCTTGGATCTTTGGCTTCCAGTTTGGCTTTCAGGGCTGAACTGTTCATAATATTTCTCCTGGATTAGGGTTACAAAAAATATTTTCAGTCTTTGGCCGGGCCGGTTATGGCGTCGGCGGGGATAGTTTCGCCGGGAGCTAAACGCGTGTCGAGCGGGCGGGCGAAAAGAACAAGGGCAATGACGGACAAAACCACCATCAAGCCAACGATCACGTACCAAGGCAGGGTGAATTTTTTCTGTTCTTCCATAAATGCCTCCTATTTCCTGATCGGTCCGAAAATGTTTCCGAACTTGTTGAGGTTCAAAGCTTCCGTAAAGGAGCTGATCTTGGTAAGCGTGCTGCAGGGGTCTGTCGTCTCGTCTAGGCAGTCGCCGTCCAGAACAAGGAGCGGGATGCCGATCTCGGTAAGCGACTGTCTCAGGTACTTGATGAAACTACTGTCCGCCATGGAGCAGCGTCCGAACATGTGGTTGTAGAGGACGGCGCCCGTGATCTTAGCGGTGTTGGCTCTCTGCTTGATCCTGTTGACGCGGACTTCGGGATCGAGGAATCCGACCGTCAGAAGCTTCCTGGCCAGGCTGGTGTAGGGGTCGTTGGGATCGAGCTCTTCCCAGCCGACGAAGTTCACTTCCTCGAAGGCGACCGGCGCGTGGCAGGTCTGCTCGAGGTAGGTCATAGTCCTGCCGCTGTAAAAAGGCGGCAGATGCAGCCACAGAAGGCGGTGCGTCTCGTCGATGTGCGTGTGCTTCTCAACTTCTTTCTTGCGTTCCAAAAGCTCTTCCAAAAAGACCTGCTGAAGGTCGACCATCTCCTGTTTGCCCCAGAGCTGCGAGAAGATGTTGGCGTAGGAGACGGCTTCCGTGCCCGGGATAAGCGGCGGGCTGGTGAAGCGGATCTGGTTGCACTGGATGGCCAGCTCGCGGGCCTTGTTTGATAGGACGCAGGCCTCGGCCAGGCGGTCGGGGTCCATCTTCAAACCCATGGCGTCCTCCATCGCCTCAACGGATTCCTTGAGGCCGTTGGCGATCGTCCTGACGGCGGATTCGCCGCCGCGGCCGGGAGTGTGAAGCGTGTAGAAGCGGTTGCTGGAGGAGGAGCAGTTGGAACGGACCAGGTCCGCGAAGATCCTTTCCCCCTGCTGGCAGGGCTGGCTGGTAGTCACCGTAAAGTCGGCGTGCGGCAGTGTCTCGTCGCCTTCCAGAACTCTTAAGAAAGAGCAGGTCTCGCCGGAGAAGCCTTTGCAGGCCGCGTGGTCGAAGCATTTCCTGAGGCGTTTCTGGTTGCGGCCTTTCAGAGCGGCGTAAGTTTCCAGCGTCAGAGACCTGACGCCCAAAGCGGCCAGGATCTCCGAGGGGAAGAAAAGATTGCGCCAGACCAGGGGCTCCTTGCCCCTCGAGAAAAACTCGTGGCGCGTCATCTGCGTGCGCATGGCCGTGGACTTGTTAACCAGAGCGCGGTCGAAAAGCTTGTCGGTGAAAGATTCCAGCGTCTTTTTGAGTTCTTCGCTCTTCAGGGTATCTTTCACTTTGCTGATCTCGGGGAAGGTGAGCTTGCTGCTGCCGTCCTCCCCTTTCACTTTAGCGACGCTGTCGAAAACGCGCAACGCTTCCCTTCTCAAATTGGGATCAGTGACGGCGTCCACGAAATGCTTGAATTCAGGGATCGTGATGCCCGTGCGTTTCGTTTCGACGGTCTTGGGCGGTTCTACCTTGCCCCTGAGCGAGTCGTACTGCCTGGCCAAAACCGCGGCGCCCAGGGCGCCCATGACGGGGTGGAATTCCGGGATGATGATGTTGCAGCCGGTGATCTCTTTCAGATAATAGGCAACCGCCCTGTTGTAGGCCACGCCGCCCTGGAAGATGATGTCGCCGTGGTAATTCAAAAAGAGCTCGCCTACGCCGGACATGATCGTCCTGGCCTGGGCGCGGCAGGCCGCCGCGATAACGTCGCCCAGAGGATAGCGGTTCTTGAATTTGTTTATGCTCGTGGCGCCCAACACAGCGCAGACCGAACTGACCTCCAGATCGGAATCGAAGTTGCACTTCTGGGCCATCTCGGTGATAGGCACGTTCAGCTTGGCGGAGACGGAATCAAGGAAGGCGCCGGTGCCGGCCGCGCAGATGCCGCTCATCTTTGAAGTCCAGATGTTCATCTCCGGATTGTAGAGCATGGCCTTACTGTCCTGGCCGCCGACGTCCAGAATCGCCTTGCAGTCGGGATAATAATGGCGGGCGCCGGAAACGTGCGCCGTCACTTCGGAAACGAAATAGTCGAAGTTCAGGAATCTGTGCAGCTCGTCGACCACCTGGGAGCCTGTCACGATCGTGCAGGAGATGTCGTCCTGCGTCTTGCCGACGGAGGCAAGGAAGTCGACGATCGTCTTGGAGAGCGCGCCGACGTTGCACTGCCCGCAGTTGGAGCAGCGGCCGGTGCAGGCGAGCTTCGCGTCCTTTTTCGGCACCGTGCGCTGGTACATGGAGTGCATGACCTTGCCTTCCTCGGTAAGGATCACAGCCTTGATCGTAGTGGAGCCGATGTCCACGCCTAAAAACAATTTCTTTTTAGCAACAGCCATATATTTTCCTTAATTTTAATTCTCTTTCAAAAGATCGTCGACAATTTTGCGCATGGCGTCCTTCTGTTCCTCCATGGACTTCACCATCTTGAACTGGACCCTGGCGCGGTCTAAGTTGTGGTTCTCCCTTTCCGTCTGGAAATAGACGTCGCCGTTCAGATGGTCCGCCAGGAAGCGGAGGCCTATCTCGAAGGTGATCAGATTGCCGCAGAAATAGAGAAGTTCCTTCTCCCTTTCGGAAAGGATGTTCTTGGTCGCGGAGACGTATCCCCTGACCAGCCCTTCGAAAAGCGAGATGTCCATATTGATCTTGTCGAGGTCGCGTTCGTCCTCGTCGCCCGTCCTGGTGGTGGACCTTACGCAGTCTCCCACGTCGTAGAGGGATGAGCCCGGCATCAGGGTGTCGTAGTCGATGACGCAGAGCCTCTTCCCGTTGGCGTCCAGCAGCACGTTGTTGATCTTCGTGTCGTTGTGCGTCACTCTTTCCGGAATGCTGCCGTCTTTTATGCCGTCAAGGACGCAGCTGATGGTGTCCTTCCTCGCGAAACAGAAGTCCATCTCTTCCTTTACGCTTGCGGCTCTGCCGGCGGCGTCCTGCTTAAAAGCCTCCTCCAGCTGCTCGAAGCGGAAGACCGTGTCGTGGAACCTGGGGATCGTTATTTCCAAAGGCCCGCCCGGGATGTCGTTCAGAAGGTACTGGAACTCGCCGAAAGCCTTGCCGGTCTCGTAAGCCTGGGTCACGGTCTCGGCGTGGTCTACGGAGAAACCGCCTTTGACGTATTCCATGACGCGCCAGAACTCGCCGTTGTCGTCGATGAAGAAGTAACGGCCGTCGCTGGCGGCGCGGAACTGCAGCGGCACGATCCTAACCGATTTGTCCTCCCTGACTTTCTTCCTCAGGTGCTGGCAGACGCGGCCAATGTTGCTCATTACTTTGTCAGGCTCGGTGAAGACCTTGGTGTTCAGCCGCTGCAGAACAAAGTCGTCGTAGCGCCCGTTCATCATCCCGTGGATGTGATAGGTGCTGTTGATATGCCCTCCTTTCAGCCTCGAGACTTCCTGAACTTTGAGCTCAGGCTCGAACTGCATGGAGACCGAATGGAGACGCCACTTTAGGAATTCAGATAGTAAAAACATATTGTTCATAGTACCATAAAAGAGGCGTATTTGCAAAGAAGCCGGCCCCTGCCGTTCCTCCTCCGGCTATTTGACTTGAAAGGGCCCTAAGAGTATAATGTCCAATACTTGTAATTAAAAAACCACACCTTTCGTATGGGCCTGACAATAACTGAAAAAATCATCGCCAAACACGCCGGCAGGACTTCCGTCACGCCGGGCGAGACCGTTTGGGTCAGCGTCGACCTCGTGATGACTCACGACGTCTGCGGTCCCCCCTCTTTCGCCATCATGGAACGCGAGTTCGGCAGCGACGCCCCGGTTTTCGACAAAGAGAAGGTCATCCTTATCCCCGACCACTTTATTTTCACCAAAGATCCCGCTTCCATAAGGAACGTCGACCTCCTGAGGGGATATGCCAAACGCAAGGGCATCAAATATTTCTACGATCCCGCCAACGAGACCTACCGCGGCGTCTGTCACGTCGGGCTTCCTCAGGCCGGGCACTGCCGCCCCGGCGAACTGGCGATCGGCACGGACTCCCACACCTGCACTTACGGCGCCTTCGGCGAATTCTCTACTGGCGTCGGCAACACTGACGCGGGTTTCGTTTTGGGAACCGGCAAGTTCCTCCTTAAAGTTCCGAAACAACTCCTCTTCCTCTTCGAGGGCGAGCTCCCGAAGGGCGTCATGGGCAAAGACATCATCCTTACTTCCATCGGCAGGATAGGAAGCGACGGCGCCACCTACTGCTCCATGGAATTCCGCGGCTCCGCCATCAGATCCCTTTGCATGGACGAAAGGATGACGATCTGCAACATGGCGGTGGAAGCGGGCGCCAAGAACGGCATCATCGCCCCGGACGAAAAGACCAGGGAATATCTGAAAGGCCGCACCGACAAACCTTACACCGAGTACCAGTCAGATCCGGACGCCAGCTACGCCGCCAAATACGAATTCAAGGCTGAGGAACTGGTGCCCGTGGTCGCGAAGCCCTATTCCCCCGGCAACGTCTGCCCGGCCAAGGAAGTGGCTGGAACGCCTGTCACGCAAGTTTATATCGGCTCCTGCACCGGCGGCAAGACCGCCGACTTCAAAGCTGCCGCTGAGATATTGAAAGGCCGCAAGGTCAAGATCAGAACGATCATTACTCCCGCCACCAAGGAAGTCGCCGCTTCTTTAGACACTGAAAAGATCGGCGGCGAAACGTTGAGGCAGATCTTCGAAGCGGCCGGCTGCGATCCCATCCAGCCGCCAAGCTGCGGCGCCTGCATGGGCGGACCTATCGACACTTACGGCCGCACCATGGCTGACGAAGTGGTGGTCTCCACGACCAACAGGAACTTCCCCGGCCGCATGGGCTCCATGCAGAGCCAGGTCTATCTCGCCAGCCCTTACACCGCCGCGGCCACTGCCCTTTTCGGCGTCATCACCGACCCAAGGGAGGTGCTCTAATGAACGACAAGATCTTAAAAGGCAAAGCCTACGTTCTGGACGACAAGATCGATACCGACCAGATCATTCCGGCCTGCTACCTGACGCTCGTCCCGACCATTCCTGAAGAACGCGTCGCCCTCGGAAGCCACGCCCTTTCCGGACTGCCCGACCGCTACCAGCGCTTCATAAAGGAAGGCGAAACGCAGTGTGAATACACCTTCATCGTGGCCGGCCGCGACTTCGGCTGCGGCTCCTCCCGCGAGCACGCTCCCGTGGCGCTCTCAGCCGCCGGCATCAAGGCGGTCATCGCCGAATCCTACGCCAGGATCTTCTTCAGAAACTGCATCATGACGGGTTCCGTCTATCCCATGGAAACGCCTGTCAAACTGAACGAAGTCATCAAAAACGGTGACGAGCTTACCCTCGACCTTACCAACAACACTCTGACTCTCCCCGACGGAAAGACCGTAGAGCTTACGCCGCTTGGCGCCGCGGGTGAAGTCATAGAAGCCGGCGGCATTTTCGAATTCGCCAAAAAGTCCGGCATGATCTCAAAACAGTAAATTAATCGTTAAAAACATAAAGAACCGGAGAAAACATGTTATACTTGTTCCGCAAATCCCAAAGATGGCTCCTGTGGCTTCTGCTTATCGTAGTCGTCATCACCTTTGTTTTCTGGGGCTCCAAGCCCTCCAGAATGTTCAGCATCGCCCCGACCACCAAGCTCTCCAGCTATGACGGTCAGAAGATCACCTTCGAGGATCTTCAGCGCGCCAAAGGCGCCGCCAGAGTCCATCTCGTCATGTACGGATATCCTCTCAGCGAAATGAACGACGGCTTCCTTACCACCCAGGCCGTCAGCCACATCGTCAACTACCGCAAGGCCGAGAAAGCCGGCGTCACCGTTGACAATTCCATGCTGCAGAATACTCTCAGGAGCTTCGTTCCCCCGTCCACTTCCCCCGAAGCCTATGAGCGCTACGTCGCCTCGACCTTCGGCGTCAACAACACCCGCGAATTCGAGGAAGACGTCCGCCAGATCCTGGCCATCTCCCTTTCCGCCGGCGACTCCCAGCTCTCCTTCTTCGAACCGAAGAACGAGAAGGACCTCGACTACGTCAGCTCGAACGTCAAAGCCGACATCCGCTACGTGACCTTCACCCACATCGCCAAGCTCGAGGAAGCCGGCAAGCTCGTCACCAGCAACGACGTCCAGACGCTTTACGACAAGGACCCCAGCGCTTTCGCCCAGCCGGAGAAGTACCGTTTCCTCTGCGCCAACTTCAATGCCGAGACCAACAAGGTCCAGTACAGCGAAAACGACATCAAGGACTACTTCGACCTCTATCAGGGCGACTTCACCAAGACCAACGAGTTCGGCGAGACCGTCGACATGGAGTTCGACGAAGCCAAGAGCCAGGTCATAAGCGCCTTCCTGCTTGAAAGAGCCAACGAAGAAGTCCAGGAAAGAGCCTACGCCTTCCGCGACAAAGTCGCCACCAAAGAGGAGCTCTCCTCCGAGGAACTCGAAAACGACTTCAGGGAAGCCGCCAAAGCGGAAAGCATCCAGGTCCAGGACTCCTTCACGCTCCCTGTCGGCGACGTTCCCCCGAGGGTCGTCAACGGTTCCCAGATCGCCAAGCTCGTTGAGGAAGAGCCTGTTGGAACCCTCGACGTTTACGAAGCCAGCGACAGCCTTTACCAGGTCTACCTTGTGGTCGCCCGCAGCGAAGCTTACGAGCCCACTTTCGAAGAAGCCGAGAAAGACGTGCGCCAGGCCTGCGTCACCGCCAAGGCTTACGAGCTGGCCAAAGGCGACGCCGACGCTTTCCTTGCGAAAGTCAAAGCCGATCCCAAGAACTTCGAGGGCATCGCCACCAACGACAACCGCCGCGTCAGCAAAGTCCCGCAGCCGCTTACTCCGCTGCAGGTCCTGACCAGGGACATCCCGACTGCCGAATACAAGACCCTCTTCCGTTATCCCGCCGAGACTCCGCGTCTGCTCAACGGCGTCAACAACGTTTACGTCGCCATAGTCACAGAGTTCATCGACGCTGACGCCGCCTTCGACACCGACAAGATGGCCGACAGGATCGCTCAGCAAAAATCCGCTCTGGAAAAAGAACTCTATTCAAAGAGCACCGAGAAGGAAGTCGAGAAGATCCTCGCCGAACTTCAGGGCAACCTCTTAAAGAGTGCCGAAAAAGCGCGCCAGTAGGCGTTTTATGAATTCCATCCGCGTTCTTTATAAAAAAGGCTGCGGCCCCTCCAGTTCCCACAGCATGGGACCGAAAAGGGCCGCGGCCCTTTTTCGTCAGACCCTTCCCAAGGAAGTCAAAAAGATCTCCGTCGAACTCCTTGGCAGCCTTGCTTTGACCGGCAAGGGCCACCTTACCGACAAGGCCGTCTTAGAAGGCCTCGCTTTCGATAATACCGAGATAATCTGGAAGGGCGAGACAGTTCTCCCCCACCATCCCAACGCCCTCATTTTCCACGCTTACGACGAGCAAGGGCATGAGATCGTTCCCCCGAAGACTTTCTACAGCGTGGGCGGCGGCGACCTCGAGGACGAAAAGGAAAATTTCCTGCCTATCGCCGCATATTCCGGCTACCCGCACGACTCCATCACGGAAGTCACGGAATTCTGCCTGAAATACAATCTCACCTACTACGACTACGTCGCCCACTTTGAGAACGACGCCAGCGGCTTGGAAGATTTCCTGAAAAACGTCTGGCACTCCATGAAAGGCTCAGTTGAGGAAGGTTTGAGCAGAGAGGATCATCTCCCCGGCGATCTGCAGCTGGCCAGAAGAGCTCACAAGCTCAGAGACAAGGCCAACGAGCGCATCGGCATCGTCAGGGACATGAACCTTGTCTCCGCCTACGCCCAGGCCGCCAGCGAGCAGAACGCCTCCGGCGCCGACATCATAACCGCTCCGACCTGCGGTTCCTGCGGCGTGCTGCCCGGCGTCTTATATTACTTCTACCGCCATTACAACATCACCGAAGAAAGCATCCTACACGCCATCATGACTGCCGGACTCTTCGGCTGCAGTGTCGTCGCGAGAGCCTCTATCAGCGGCTCGCAAGTCGGCTGCCAGGGCGAAGTCGGCACCGCCATCTCTATGGCCGCCGCCGCCACCGCGCAGCTCTGGGGCGGCTCGATCAGCCAGATAGAATACGCCGCCGAGATCGGCATGGAGCACACTCTAGGCCTCACCTGCGACCCGGTCTTCGGATTGGTCCAAGTCCCCTGCATCGAACGCAACGCCCTTGGCGCCGTGAGAGCCCTCTCCGCCGCTTCCTATGCCCTCGCCACGGACGGCATGCACCTGGTCCGCTTCGACGACGTGATAGACGTGATGTACGCAACGGGCATCGACATGCAGTCCAAGTACCGCGAAACAGCCCAGGGCGGCCTGGCGAAGATCATGCGCGAGCGCTTCAACAACCGCTGACGGTTTAAAGTCGCAAAAGCTTCCATAAACCCTCATAAATTACGAAGGGTTTATGGAAGCCTTTGCTTTTGATAAAATAGAGTTACTATGCGTAACTTATTTTTATTTGCTTTCTTTGTTTGCGCCTTATGTGCGCACGCCGCGTTTTCCGCCGACCTTGGCGAGAACGATTTCCTTAACAACTACGAAGTGCCGGTCCTCATAAAAGTCCCCTACTATGAGAAAGGCGCAAGCAAACCAAGGCCGTATGAACTGATCCTCCAGCCCGGCGACCTCTACAAAAGCCGCTCCGGCAAAAACGGCCTCGTTTATGAAAAATACGGGCTCATTGAAAAAACCTTCTCGGAATTTATCAACAAGGAAAGGCCCGCTCCGGCCGTCAAAGCTCTCGACATCAGGGATAAAATTAACAAAAGGTACGAAAAATACCTGGAAGGCCTGAAATCAGAAAAAATGCCCGAGGATTGGGTTAAGGAACACCGCTTCTGGTTTTCCAACGAAGTGGAAAACATTGACTATAAGATCAAAGACCAGATCGAGTGGAATAAAAATGGCGATCAAGGCGAAGAAAGGCTCAAGAGATTGGAAAGATCCAAAGCTTTTTTTGAGAGCATCCGTTCCAGAATAGATGATCTCGAAGACCCGTCCTCTGATCCGGACAAAGACGGGCTCGACAACCGCACCGAATTCGCCAGAGGCACTAATCCCTATCTCAAGGACTACGTCTCGGCTTATCCCATGTACTATGAGGTAGTCTATGACTACAGCCCGATGGTCACCGGCACTTTCTATCTTGTAAACTCTTTCAATAAACCCGTCAAGGTCAATTGGGGCAACGGTCTGAATCGCTCGTCTGATTTTTATAAGCTGAACATTAATTATAACGGCCAGCCTATCCCCCAGAAAAGCGTCATTCTCCCGCCCGCTTCCACTAACAGGTTAGACTGTTTCTTCAATGCTGAAGCCTTCCCCAGATTTTTTGACGAGGCCTATAGAATTAATTTTGATGACGTCACAAACGAATACGGGAACACCTACCTTACGGTAGGATTCCATACTTACGAAGACAACAGCCAACCCCTGACGAGTCCGGACATAGCAAAACCGGATAAAGGCTCCATGTTCTCACGCAAGGATGAAGTTACTTTCCGTTGGACGGAACCGGAAGGCAAAGAAATGATAAATGACCGCCACGAAAGAATAGGTTACAAACTTCAGTTCATTGATCCTTTCGGTAAAAACGGTGAAAGGGATGTCAGCCCTGGCGGAAACTCCACCGTAAAAAAGCATCAAAACTTCAAAGCTGATGAATTGAACCCTGGCACCTACTTCTGGAGAGTCAACAAGCAGGACCGCTTCCACGCTCCTGTAAGCTCATTTTGGAGTTGGTTCGCCGTCGGCAAAGATATCGACACTCCTCCGGAAGAAAAGAGGTATTACGACAATACTAGTTCCGGAAGGTATAACATGTCCGAAATGATTTTTGCCATCGTTGGAAAAGAATACAAATTGTGCATGGGAAGCTACTGGTCCACCAAAGATTCCCGTTTTCTCATGCCGCTGATGAAAAAAGACCAGGAGATCTTTTTTGAGACTTTCGGAGGAACTAACAAATACGGCGCCCCAAACGGCGCTTGGTATGTTAAAGGAACTTTCGACCGGCCCGGCATCTACAGCAACATCTGGTTCAATATAGATTACAACGGCAAGACCAATGTTTATCCGACCTATTTTATTGTCCGCAATCCCGCCGCAAAGAAAGATCCCCGCACATATTATGACGCTGAAGGCAAATATGTAGTCCATGAGCTCTTCAAAAACGTATCTTTCTCCTTCAAGGAAAAAGAATATTTCAACAGCCTCACCAGAAAGGAAGGATTTGAATGGGGAGATATCAGCAATAAAGAATTCGATCCTCCCCTGCCGGAAGGATTGAAAACAGAGGATGCAAGCGACGGAGACTGGGAGATAAAAGGCTTCCCGACAGTTTCCGGCGTCTTCACTAACGCTTTCATTTTCTCTTCCGGCGAAAACACTGCTTCAGAGACCCACATCTTCAGAATAAAGGACATCGGCGAACCGATCCCGGAAGTCGAGAAGACTCTGAAAACGCGCTTTGACGAACCGCGCAGGAAAAAACGACAATGATTCTTTTTTTAGCAAAAGATTTTCTCGCAAAGAATCTTTTGCTTATGGTATAATCTAGATAGGTTATGCGTAAGTTATTGTTGGTTATTTTCGGGTTCTTCTTTCTGCTCTTCTCTGCTGAGGCGCAGGCCGCTCTGCGCGCTTTCGATGTGGGCGGAAGGGCTTTCAAGCTCGAGACCAACGCGTTGGGTTCCGCCGAATTCGTTTCTTTGTACGATCTTTCACAGGCTTTAGGCGGTTCTTTGACCTGCGACGAGTGGACAAGGTGCCTTGAATTAAGAGTGTCCGGAAAATCGTTCCGGTTCATGCCCTCCTCGCGGGCGGTCCTTATTGACAACGACGACTGCATTTACCTGCCGAACGCCGTGACGGAGATCAGGGGCGACGCTCTAGTTTCGACCGCTTTCATAACTTCCATCCTGCCGGACTACATGAAGTCGTCCGGAAAAGGAAAATCAACCCACGTGGGCAACAAGAAGCTCGTGGTGTTGGACGCCGGGCACGGAGGACACGACACCGGCTGCCGGGGCGGAGGATTGAACGAAAAAGACATCGCTCTGGACGTGACCAGAAGGGTAAGAGATCTTTTGACCGAGATGGGCTACCGCGTCATCATGACGAGAAATTCCGACGTCTTTCTGGAGCTGCCTAGCCGCTCAGATATCGCGAACAGGAACGGCGCGGACATCTTCGTCTCGATCCATGTGAACGACGCGGACAACACCTCGGCCTGCGGAACGGAGACCTACTATCTCTCGAAGGTCCAGGTCGACAACGATTATCACGCGAGAAGACTCGAGACTTCCTCCTACGGGTATGAGCTGAGGAAGCGCTGGAGCAATCTTACGACGAAGATGAAGAGCGTACTTAGGCAGCAGCATTACCAGACCACTCAGCAGAAATCGCAGCTTCTGGCGGAGAAAGTCCAGAAACGTCTGGCTAAAGCCGCCGGCGGCGACAACAGAGGCGTGAAGGGAAAGAACCTTTCCGTCCTCAGGAACTCATACTGCCCCTGCTGCCTGGTGGAGATAGGCTTCATCAGCAACTGGTCGGACCTTAAGAAAATGAAAACAAGCGCCCACAAGCAGAAAGTGGCCCAGGCCATCGCTCAGGGCATAAAGGATTATTTGAAATGAATTCTGAGATCGGCATCAACTCCCCCATCGGGATCTTCGACTCCGGCTTGGGCGGCCTGACCGTCGTCAAAGCCATAAGGGAACGCATGGCGTGCGAGGACGTGATCTACTACGGCGACACGGCGCACGTCCCCTACGGCTCCAAGAGCAAGGAAACTATCGTTGGCTTTACACAGGACGCGGTCAAATTCTTCCTTGACCACGACGTGAAGTGCATCGTCATCGCCTGCAACACCGCGACCGCCCTGGCGCTCCCGGAAATCACCGCGCCCGTTCCGATGCTCGGCGTCATAGAAGCCGGAGCGCGGGCCGCGCTCGCGGTTTCCAAGAATCACAAGATCGGCGTGATCGGGACTTCCGCCACGATAGCCTCCGAGGCTTATCCCAACGTGCTGAGGAAACTGAATCCTGAATGCGCCATCTACGCCCATCCCTGTCCCCTCTTCGTTCCCCTTGTGGAGGAAGGCTGGCTTGACAGAGAAGCGACGAAAATGGTCGTGAAGGAATATCTGACGCCTCTGAAGATGGCGGGGATCGACACTTTGGTCTTGGGCTGCACGCACTATCCCCTGCTGGCGAATGTCATCGGGGAATTCCTCGGTCCGAACGTCAAGCTGGTCGATTCCGCCTCCGCCTGCGCGGCGGAACTGGAATCCATCCTGAAAGAGAGAGGCCTGCTCAGGACCGAAGGAGCAGGAAGCGAGACTTTCTTCGTCACAGACGGCGCGGCCAAGTTCTCCGAGACCGGCTCGCGCTTCCTCGGCCGCGATCTGCAGGCCATAAAGTTCACACCATCCCGCTGAAATGCCCAGAAAAAGCCCTAGAACGTCCAAAAGCAGCCCAAGCGGCTCGAAGTGGTATCTGAGAGCCTATGTTTTCTCCGCCCGCCTTCTGGCGACGCTGGCGGTCTTGTTAATGGTATTCCTGTTTTTCCAGCAGCTGGCCGGGATATTTCACCAGAGTTTCAACGACACCGTGGCGCTTTGTTTGATACCGATCCTTTTGTCGGCGGCCTATCTTTGCAGCTGGAAAAGCCTCTGGTGGTCGGGCGCCGCGGCGCTGCTCGTTCTGGTCGCGTTCCTAGCCTTCATGATAAACCAGAACCTGGGCGAGACGCTGCCAGTGGAAATAATCCTGCTTCTCAACCTGCCGACCTTCTTTTTGATCAGCGCGGCCGCGCTCGTTCATTTTTCAGGAAGAGACTAGATAAAGAGAAGATTGGCGAGCCTTCTTCTGGCGCCGAAATCCCCTGCCACGGAGAAAACGGCCAGAAGGACTTTTCTCGCCAGGTCGTCGCCGAATTTGCGGTCTTTGGCGATGAAAGCCAACAGATCTTCCACAGCCTCTTCGCAGCGATAATCTTTGAGTTCCGATCTGATCTTCTCCCAGTCTTGGTTTGGTGAGGCGGTATCGTCGAGCATTTCGGCTAAGAGAAGATTGATGTTTTCCTTTTCCGTGAGAAGCGCGGGATCGTCCGCTTCCTCGCAGACAGCTTTGGCTTTGGCAAGATCTTTGTTGATCCAGAGAAGTTTTATGTGAGCGAGCCAGAGCGCGCGGTCGTTTTTCTTTTCCTCCCTCAGGATGGGAATGAGTGCCAAAGCTCTGGGATACTGCCCTTCCGCCATGGCCTGGTCGAATTCCTCTTTAAGAGTTTCCTCGGCCGGTTTGGGAGGAAGGTAGGGAGTTATGAGTCTGTCTAAGGAATCCTCGTCCAGAAGCCCTTCGGCCTGGTCGACGGTCTCACCGCCTTTGAATACGAGCATCGTGGGGACGGTCCTCAGCCTCATCTGCGAGGCGAGGACGGCGTTCGTTTGCTTTTCTATGTCGAGGAAAATGATCTTAAGCGCCTGGCTCTTAGCTTCCAGCTTTTCCAGCGAGGCGAGGTTTTCCTTGCATTTCGGGGAGCGCGAGGAATCGAAGACGACAACGAGAACGTCGTCCTTGGCGCTTCCCTTGATAGCTTTGATCAATTCTTCCCTTGATTCTAAATATTGCGCTGCCATAGTTAGAGATTTTTGTTGCCGAAGTCAACGAAGAAAGTTGTGAGAGTGAATTCCGTGGGAGGGTCTACGGCGTTCCAGAAGACCGTCACCGTCACTTCCCTGAGGTCCGGGTTGGTGACGTCCTGGAGTGAACCGTCGACCTCGTCTTGGACTTCCTCCACTATCTCCACATGGAAGGTATAGTCCGGGAAGTCGCTGCCGAAGTCGCCGTCCGTCACTATTTCGTCGGCTTTCTTCTGCCAGTAGAGCGTCTCGATATCCGCCATGACCTTGCGGGCAAGGTTGGCCTGGACCGTCACGGCCTCCGCTTTTCTTATGGCCCTGGTGCTCGAGCCGATGAGCTTGAAAGCCGCCGAGGCGCCGATGGAAAGGATGACGATGGCCGCCATCACTTCCAGCAAAGTGAATCCCCTTTTAATCCTCGTCATCCGTCGCCCTCCTGAAGGAGACCTGGCCGGTGTAGGTCACGTCGATAATGTATTTGAGATTCTCTCTCTGCGTGGCGGAAAGAACTATGATGACAGGCTCCACGTTGCCCCTGGCGTCGAAATTTATCGTATAAGGGTCTTCGTCGTACTCCTCGTCGTACTGGTCGCGGATGAATTCCAATCTGACGCTGGCAGGAAGCTTCCTGCTCGTCTGGTACATCGGAACGCTCGTCCTCAGGTTCGTGACCGCGGCGTATTCGTTGTCGTAATAGTCGGGATGCTCGGTCTCTGTCGCGACGTTGATGTCGGAGTCGAAGCGCAGGTCGTCAGAATCCTTGCCGACCAGATCTTCGACGCCCAACGGAAAATCATTGTACTTGGACTCCCCTTTCGAGGAGCGGTAGGACTGGTTCTCAAAATCGAAAGTGAGGCTGTAGGGCGCTTTCTGCAGCGCCGCGTGGCCCTGGAGGTTCTTTATGGTAATAGTCAGCATCTGGGCTTCCTGCCTGACCTGGGCGGTCACGAAAAGCTTCGCGATGTTAGGTGAAGCCATGGAGGCGAGGATGCCGATGACCACGATCACGATTATGAGCTCTATAAGCGTGAAACCCGCCGTACTATTCTTCATAACACTTCAGTATGGTGGGATAATCGTTTCCGGGCGCCACAAGCCATTCGACCATTCTGGAATAGTTGTTGCAGCGGCCGTAGGAACGGATGCGCATAGCGCCGGTCGATCCGGAAAGTTTTTCGGTCCTTCTCTGCTCGACAAGGTTCTCCCAGGAATCGGGCTCCACTACGCGCAGGACGTCGGGAGATGCTGTGTTGTAGTTGACCTGGGCTACGCGGGAATTGACCGTCACGAATTTCTTGATGCCGGGATGGCATTCCGGCGGATTGTCGGGATTGACCTCGTCCATGTAATTTTCCCAGATCTCCCTCATCCACTGGTTGGTCTCGAATCCGGGAGTGCCGTACCAGAGCGTCTCGTCCACGGAACCGGGGCTCAGATAATTGACCATGTCCATAACCGTCAGGAACTCGCTTGCGTCCTGCATGGGAGCGTTGGCGATGTTCCTGGGCGGATCCATCTTCTCATAGTCGGTCTTCTCGGCGCCGGAAAGCTCCGGAAAATCGTCGGAATCAACGTAGTCGATAAGGCAGTCGGTCAGACGGTCTATCGTTTCGTCGTCGACCAGCGCGATCCTGAAAAGCTTTTTCAAAGAATCGTAGCTCTTCTGCTCGGCCCAGGCGGAGATGTTGATGAGGCTGGCTTCGTCCATGGGCCCCAGGCCCTTCTGGCCGAACTCGTCCTGATACTTGACCGTGAAGTTGCCGTCGCCCAAAGGATAGCAGAGGAAGATCTCCTCGAAGCGCTTCAGAGTCTCAGCGTCTTCGGGAATGTCAGCCCTGGGCGCCAGCTTTCCCGACATGGATTCCCTGCGCATTTCCGCGATGCAGCGGTAGATCCCGGCCTTGGCAAGGTAATAGGCCTTGACGTCGTCGACGTAGTTGCGCGCCAGGCGCATCTCCGTCTGGATCGAGTATACGTAGGCCGTGGTCAGGGTGATGAGGAAAAAGAGAATGAAGCAGACCATCACCAGGATAACGCCTTTCGGTCTTTTGGCGCTTTTTGTCATCACTGCATCATCATGTTCATGTCGAGCATCGGCAGAAGCATCGCCAAAATGATCAGCGTCACTACGCCTGCCAGACATACGATAATAAGAGGTTCAAGTGTGGACGTCGCGGCTTTCAGGGCGCGCTTCGTCTGCTTTTCATAGCTTTCCGCGATTCGGCCCAGCATCTGGCCAAGGCGGCCGGATTCCTCGCCCACCGAGATCATGTGGATGACGACCGGCGGGAAAACGCCGGAAGCACGGAGAGGCTTGGCGATCCTTTCGCCCTCCTTGACGTTCTTGGCGACGTTGTCGAGCGCTTCCTCAATCACGACGTTGCCGGCGGTGTCCTTCGAAATGTTAAGGGCGGACAAGATCGGGATGCCGCCGTCCACCAGAGTTCCGAACGTTCTTGAGAAGCGCGCGATGGAGATCGCTTTCGTAAGCGGGCCTAAGAACGGCAGCTTAAATTTGAGTTTGTCGATCATGACCTTCGCCTGCCTGGTCTCCAGCCATTTTTTCACCAGGGCGACAGCGGCGAAGATCAGAGCCACGACAAGCCACCAGTAAACGACCAGGAAGTCGGAGATGTCGATTAGCGCCTGGGTGATCGCGGGCAGCTCGGCGTTGAAGTCCTTGTAGATGGCCTTGAACCTAGGAATAGCGAAGATCATCAAGGCCGCCACGGCCAGACCCATGATAATGCTCAATACCACAGGATAGACCATGGCGGCTTTGACGTTCGATACCGTTTCATGCTCGTCTTCCGTGAAATCGGCAAGGCGGAGGAGCGACTGCTCCAGGACGCCGCCGGTCTCGCCCGCCCTGACCATGCTGACCGCCAGATTGGAGAAGCACTGGGGATGGTCGGCCAGAGCGTCGGCCAGAGTGGAGCCGGCCTGGACTTTGTCCTTTATGGCTTGGAGAATTTCCTTGAAGGCCGGATCGTCCTCCTGTTCAAGAAGGGCTCCCAGCGACCGCACCAGGGGAAGCTTGGCCTGAGTCAGCGTTGACATCTGCCTTAGGAAGTCCACCACTTTCTCGTGTTTGACTTTCCTGCGCCTCTTGGGCAGCTCGACCCTTACCGCCGCTTCCGCGACGGCGTCGCCCTCATAGAGCTTCGTGATGAAGATATGGCGGCTCTGAAGCTGCGATTTGGCTTCCGAGATAGAATTGCAGATGAGCGTGCCGGAGGTCGGCT
Source organism: bacterium UBP3_UBA3054 (assembly GCA_002366995.1). Lineage (GTDB taxonomy): Bacteria > Auribacterota > UBA3054 > UBA3054 > UBA3054 > UBA3054. The sequence goes on from DFCM01000141.1 coordinate 26,884, forward strand.
GCCCCTGGGCGTTCAAGCCTTCATAGGAAAAAGACGGCATAAAACCTCGTTTCCGATTTGATTATTTTTTCTGTTCCAGCGCCAGCGTCTTGGTCGTGGCGTCGCAGACAGCGGAGGGGCCCCAGTACTGGATGGCGCCGGGATCCTGATAGGATTCGGTAACGGTCCATTCGGCCCTGTTGGCGGCCAGCGTCTTGAAGGGCTTGCCCTTCAGATCGACCAGCGCTTTCTTGATGACGGGTTTGTCCTTGCCGTGACGATGCTCCATGTTCATCATCATGGTAAGGGGCACGCCGCCCGGCACCCACTTCTCGGCGGGCGCGGCCAGGTTCTTGAGCGTGGACATGTATCCGTTGGCGCCAACGGCGATCAGAGCGGCGGCGTTGAAGCCGAGGCCGTAGCAGTAGTCGGCGTCAAAGTTGGAAGGAGAAGCGCAGCGGCCTTCGTAGCCGAAGAAGTGTGAGAGAGCGCTGAATTTGCCTTTGTATTTGCCGGCCTGCTTGAGTTCCCTAAGGGCGTCGCCGACCAAGTCTATGAGCAACTTGTCAGTCTCAATGCGGGAGACCTGGACGTTGCCGTGGGGGTCCCTGTCCATGAGAAGCTGGCTCTTGATCAGCATCGGCAGACTGGAGAAGACCTTGGCGGAAGCCGCGGAAATGTTCTTGTTGACGAACTGCAGCTTGTCGTCCATGCCGAGAGTGGCGAAATCGTCCTTGCCGGCCAGAAGATCGTTCAGTTCGGCGATCAGTTTCTTGACTTCCGGGATGAACTCGATCAAGCCTTCGGGAATGACGATGACGCCGAAGTTCTTCTTCATCTCAGACCTTCTGACGATGGCGTCGGTTATGGTCTTGACGACCTGGTCCAGCGTCATCTTCTTCTCGGCGATCTCCTCGCTGATGAAGGTCAGGTTCGGCTGGGTCTGCAGGGCGACTTCCAGCGTGATATGGCTGGCGCTGCGGCCCATCAACTTTATGAAGTGCCAGTATTTCTTGGCGGAGTTGGCGTCGCGGCAGATGTTGCCGACCAGTTCGGAGTAGACCTTGGAAGCGGTGTCGAAACCGAAGGAGGTGCCGATCTCGCTGTTCTTAAGGTCGCCGTCGATGGTCTTGGGAACGCCGATCACGGAAATGGGAGAGCCCTTGGCGGCGATGTATTCCGCCAGCATGCAGGCGTTGGTGTTGGAGTCGTCGCCGCCGACGATGACGAGGGCGTCGAGCTTGTGGGCCTGCATGGTGGAGAGAGCGCTCGCGAACTGTTCTTCAGTTTCCAGTTTCGTTCTGCCGGAGCCGATAATGTCGAAACCGCCGGTGTTGCGGTAGTCCTTGACGAAGGCCGGGGTGAGGTTCACGAACTTGTTCTCGATAAGGCCGGAAGGTCCGCCCAGGAAACCGATCAGATTGCTTTTCGGAGAGGAGGCCTTGATGCCGTCAAGGATGCCGGAAACGACATTGTGGCCGCCGGGAGCCTGGCCGCCGGACAAAACGACGCCGACGTTGAAGGCTTTCTTGGAAGCCTTCTTCGCCTTGGCGAAAGTGAGAGTCGGCTTGCCGTAGATGTGCGGGAAAAGCTTTTTGATCTCCGCGGAGTTGGCCACGGACTTGGTCGTCTTGACGACCGGTTTGGCTTCGATCTGCAGTCCGGCCTTTTTGAGGAGGGAGGGCAGTTTCGGCTGGTACTTGGCGCGATTCTGAGTGAAACTGGATTTTGTCATAACAATTCCTTTTATAATGATGGTTAAAAATTTTTTCAAAGATCCTGAATTTTCTTCAACTCCCGGAAGATCGGCGGATTGCCGCCCAGGAAATCGTAAGTCCCCGGTTCGATCCCGGGCGCAGTTTCGAACATTCCGCCCGCTTCCGTAAGGATAAGCGATCCGGCCGCGAAGTCCCAGAGATACAGCCCCAGGTCTTTGTAGCCGTCGCAATGTCCTCCCGCGAGCGCCGCGAGATCAAGCGTCGCGCAGCATTTGAAACGCACGCTGTGGATCTTAGCGACAATTTTTTCATGTTCCCGCCAATGGGCAAGAAAGCCGGGACCTTTTCCGCAGCCCACATGCACCATGGCGTCCGACAATTTTTCCGTCTTGGAGACGCTCATCTTTTCGCCGTTTTCGAAGGCGCCTTTTCCCTCGGCCGCCCAGTAGCAGTTGTCGGCGATAGGATCAAAGATAACGCCCGCCATGATCGTCCCCTGCCAGTAAAAGGCCGCCGTAACGGCGAAATAAGGCACGCCGTGGACAAAATTGATGGTGCCGTCAAGCGGGTCCAAGACCCAGCAGCCGGCCGAAGTATCGAGACTGCCTCCTTCCTCCTCCCCCATTACCGCGTCCTCGGGGCGGACGGCGGAAAGGTATTCCCTCATGGCTTTTTCGCTTTCCAGATCGGCGAAGGCCTTGATGTCGTGAGGCAGAAGCTCTTTCACTTTCGATTGCGAAGCGAAGCCTAACCTTAGCTTTTCTCCTCCCAGATAGCAGGCTTTCTTCGCGATCTCAAGGATCTCCATGATGTCCGGGCAGCGCGTCATTTAGCTTCGCTCTCCGTTACGATGTCCCCCAGCCCGAGCTGAGTCAGGTTCGGCACGATTTTGTACATGGCTGTTATGGCGCGCAGGGCTTTCACGCCGTCTTCGAGATCTTTCCTGTTTGTCAAAAACTCCCTGATCTTGTCGGCTTCGGAACGGATGACGTTGTGGTTTATGGAGGAAACGGTGGTGTTCTCAAGAAGCGAATTCATTTCGGAGAGCGCGTACTGCTGGCGCCAGTCGACCACGTTCATGTATTTCTCAAAGCTTTCCTGGGCGCTCTTCAAAAGCGCGAGCTTTTCCGTCAGCTGCTGCAGACCGTCCACTATGCTGGGCGTCGGCGTTTTGCTCTTTATGGCGGTCAGGGAAGCCACAAGATCGGAATACTGCTTGACCATCTTTTTCAGCTCGGCGTAGATCTTCTGGTTGTTCTCCCTTTCCGAGGAACTGTAGGCGTACATCTTTTTCAGGAGCGCCTTGAGGTTCTTTATCGAGTTGTTAAGGTTGTAGGTGGAGTCGATCTTGACATCCTTCCTGTCCTTGGAAATGATGGTGTGTTTGCTGGCCTGGATGGCAAGGGCGTCGAGAGCGTCCACCGCTCCTCTGAGCACCGACTCGTAAGTCTCGGCGTTCTTGGGGGCGATCTCAGCAAGTTTGACTTTCTGCTGGCCTTCGGTCCTCGGCTTGGTGTCGAACTCCAGATCGTAGCTGGCCATCACTTCCCTTATGACGTTGTTTTCCAACGCCATCTTCCTAAGCGTCTCGTCTCCGCTCAGGGCGAGGTTGTAAAGGGCGAAGGTCCAGTATTTCTTGGCGTCGCTGGCAAGGGAGGAAGACCCGTTCTGGCAGTTGGCGAAGAAACGCAGAGTGTTCTCCCATTCCTCGGCCGTGTAGAGGATCATGCCGTACATGAAGTTGAATTCCGGGTTCGATCCGTAGGCTTCCATGCAGCGCTCGAAGTAAGTCCTAGCCTCGGCGTAGTTCTTGGCGGCGTAGAGTTCCTTGGCCTTGAAGAAATAGCATTCCATCAGGCGTTTCCTGTCGATGCTGGGATGCATCGGGCGCATGGCGAGATATTTCTGGTAATACGAGAGCGCCAGGGAAAGATCCTGGTTCTCGTAAGCCGCGTCGCCCAGCGCGGCGTAGCATTCCTCGAGCTTGTCGGCCATGGCGACCTTGACGGAGGGGTCTTCCTGGATCGCCATCTCGATCTTGGTCAGGGCCGCGTGGTAGCTCTTGTTCTGGAAAAGCTCGTTGGCCTGGGACGTGAAGAGCCTGGCGCTGCATTCCCTTCTGAGTTTCTGTACGACTTCCCTGACCTTTTCGTATTCCTTCGTCTGGGAGTAGCCGCGCTCAAGAAGGTCTATCATCTGCACGACCGCCAGCTCGTTTCCGAGCGCCTGCGTTCCCAAAATCTCCTTGACCTGCTGCTGGGCCCTGATCTCGTTGATCTGGGCGCCGGTCTTGTTCAAAGATTCGTCTATGCCGACGGAAGCGGAAGTGCCGCCGTACTCGTTCCTGATCTTCAGATAAATGTTGTAGGCTTCCTCGTAACGCTGCGCGATCTCGGCGTCCTGGGCGTTCTTTTTCAACGCCTTGGCGTCTTCTTCCCTAAGCGCGTTGGCCTGTTCGCGGCAGGCGTTGACCCTCGGCTGATAAATGTCCATCGCCTCGGGGTACTTGCTGGTAAGCTGATTGAGATGCGTGTTCATCTCGTTCCACTGGTGCGCGTTCTTGAAGTTCTCGGCCAGGTTCATCTCCTTTTCGGATTCCTCCCTGGTCAGTTCGATGATCTTCTGCTTGGACGGCTGGTAGAGCGTGGAACTAGGATAGTTCGCCATCAGCTGGCGGAGCCTTTCTATCGCGGCGTCGAACTGCTTAAGCTCGCAGAATTTGTTGGCGTCGTCCATCAGCTTCTTGGAGCGCATCTCGATAAGGAAGGGATCGCTCGCCTTTTCAAGGACCGTCAGGCGTTCCTTAACTTTGGAGTTCGGGAAGACAGCCTGGATGTTCTCGATGATCTTCTGGCACTTGGCGTAGTCTTCTTTCTTGAAAGCGTCCTCCGCGGCGCGCGCGATGTCGTCCGAGACTTCGTTCTCCATGACCTCGAATACGCTGTGCTCAGCCCTCGTCGCCTCGAGCGGGATGGTGTCCTTGGTCATCGGGGCGCCTTTCAGGTCGGCCTCGTACAACAAGCCCTTCTGGTCGATCCAGAAAGTCTTGTTGCCGGTGATGCCGTAAGTTTCCGGAGTGGCGCAAAGCTCGAAGCCGTCCTCGTCCGCGCGCTGGACCGTAAGGAGGTATCCCCTGCGCAAAGGCTGCTGCGCCAGTTCTCTCAGCGTCGCTTCCCTGTACGGAATGGTCTCCAGCTGCTCGAAGGTGGCGTACTCGCCGTCCAGATCGTTGTTGACGTCTATCACGATGGCGTTTCTGACGTAGATCTGGGCCGTCACGATATTGTTAAGGAGTCTGCTGATGTAGGCTTCGTTCCTGGCGATGCGGTTCTTGTTCATGTCCTGCCAGAGGAAGGAGCCGAAGATGCCGCCCAGCGCGATCCACCAGATAAGGGAAACGATAAGGCCGCCCCAGGCATAGCGCTTGGAAGCCGCGCTAAGCCCGCGTTTGGCGAGCGCCACAATGCCCAATATGAAGCCGATGAGCTGTCCGCAAAGAAGTATCAGAGGACCGCAGCAGCCGAAGATCAGAGCCAGTCTGGCCGTGGTGTCGACCTGCTCCTCGGGAGCCTCGCCTCCGTACGGCATGGCGTTCATGGCTGCCGTGCCCTGCGAAGAGATCACTTCCTGATGAGGAATTATCTGCTCGGGCACCAGCTCGCCCTCCACTTTGGGGGCCGGCTGGTTCTCGGTCTGCTGGAAGACCACTTCACCGCTTTCGCCGTTCTCCAAGATAAGCTCGGTATTGATGACAAGCAGCGTGAAGTCCCCCGCTTTCAGGCGGCTGCCGATCCTGAGCTGGCCGGTCTCGACCAATTTTCCATCCAGCGTGAAACCGTTGCCGCTGATGTCATCGGCAAACCAGGCCCCCTCCAGGTAGAAGAGGCCGATGTGGTAAGGAGATGCCGTGGGCAGGCAGACGATGTTCTCGCTCGCCGACCCTATGGTGGCCGCCGTCCCCTTTATCTGGATGATCCGGCTCTCCTTGGTGTTTGGCTGGAAAATTAGCTGCATAAAAAATTATAAGTTCACACGAAAAGCGAGTATCCCCACTGGCGCATCAGTTCCTCCAGCGTCCGGACCGGAAAGCCCAGGACGTTGTAATAACAGCCGTCGATCCCTGAAATAATGAGGGATCCGCCGTTCTGGATGGCGTAGGCGCCCGCTTTGTCAAGGGGATCCTCAAGTTCGAAATAATGTTTGATCTCGTCAAGGGAGAGTTTGCACATCGTCACTTCGGTCGCGCAGAAATTGGAGATAGCCTCCTCCCTGCCGTTCTCGAGCTTTACGAGCGAGAGCCCGGAATATACCATGTGCGTTCTGCCCTGAAGCTTCGTCAACATGGCGTAGGCTTCGTAGATGTCCTTGGGCTTTCCCAGGATCTCCTTCCCCAATACGACTATCGTGTCGCAGCCGACTACGACGGTCGTGCCCTTGGGATCTTTGATCTCATGCGCCACCGCCATGGCTTTCTCCTTGGCCAGGCGCGCTACGAGCGCGATAGGCTCCTCAGCGCCGGCGATGCTCTCCTCGACTCTCGGAACGCGCACTTCGAAAGGCACCTTCAGAAGTTCGAGCATCATTTTGCGCCTGGGGGACCCGGAGGCCAGGATGAAACGATCGGGAAACTTAGGCATGTTTGGCCCTCAAAGCGTCGACATGATCCCAGGCGAGCTTAGCGGCGCCGTAGATGCCGGCCAGGTCGCCGAGCTCCGAGACTTTGATCTTGTATTTTGCCGGACAATCCGGAGAAACGTAGTAGCGGTCGAGCTGCTTGTAAAGCTTGGGCAGGAAGAACTCCGCGGACTTGAACATGCCGCCGCCCAAAGAAATGACGTCCGGATCGTAGCACTTCGTCAGATTGTAGATAAGCAGGGCCAGATACTTCATGCAGTCGTCGATGAGGCGCTTGCACAAAAAGTCGTCCTCGTAATGGTCGACCATATCCTTCACGTTGAATTCCGGCTCGTCGCCGTTCTTGTAGCGTTCCTGGATCTGGGCGATAGAAAGTTTCGGATATCCTCCCAAAACGCTCGGCACGCCGACCTGCATGGAAAGATGCGCCCGGCTTATCATCTTGCCGGGAGAGATGAAGCTTTCCGCGCAGCCGTAATTGCCGCAGCTGCAGGCTACGTTGGTGCCGTCGGGACAGACGATGGTGTGGCCGACTTCCACGGCGTTGAAGAAGGGGCCGTGCATGACCTTGCCGTCGAGAACGAGTCCCGAACCAAGGCCTGTGCCCAACGCCAGGGCCAGAAGGCACTTCGCGCCCTGTCCCGCGCCCTTCCAGTATTCGCCGAGCGCGATGACGTTCGCGTCATTGTCGATCTGCGAGGGAACGCCCGCCTGTTCGGTAAGGAAGGCGCCGAGTTTCGTGCCGGTCCAGTTGGGAATGTGCGCCTGCATATAGTCGATGACGCCGGTCGAGTTGTTGACGGTGCCGGGGGAACCGGCGGCGATGCCGACGATCTTGCGCCCGGTCGTGATCTGCGCCTTTATGATCGTTTTCAAAGAGGCAAGAAGGGCGTCCCTTCCTTCGGAAGCGTGCGAAGGCGTGTAACTGAAGTCGCTGATGTTGCCTTCCCTGTCGACCAGATCGGCCTTAAGGTTGGTGCCGCCGATGTCAATCGCTATCACATATTCGTTTTCCATTTATCAAGCCTCCTTAAGCATTGCAAAAAGGTCCTGCAGTTTATCGGCCTTCTCTTTCGCTTCGGAAAGTTTGGCCTTCTCCTTTTCTATAACTTCGGCGGGAGCGTGCGAAACGAAGCTCTCGTTCCCGAGTTTCTTCTCCAACGTCGCTATGTAGCCCGTCACTTCCCCTAACTGTTTCTCGACTTTCTTCCTTTCCGCCGCGATGTCGACGGAACCGTCGAGCTTAAGGTAGATAACGGCGTCCTGGGTGACCTGGCAGGGCATGGCGCCGGTCGGCGTGAAGCCTTCAATGATCTCGAGGCTGCCGGCCGTAAGGAAGCGGGTCAGTGTCTCCCTCTCCCCTTCCAGGAACTCCGCCATCGCCGCCGTCTCCGGACGCAGGACAAAAGAGGCCTTCTGCCCCGGGCCGATGTTGAAAGCGCTGCGCATGCTGCGGCCGAGGCCTATCAGCTCGTACTTGCGCATGACCATTCTGAGGCGGTCCTCAGCGCACCAGGCGCCGGCCGTTTCCGGCCAGTCGGAAGTGATGAGCATGGTCTTTGCCTTTCCGGTGATCTCCTGCAGGTTCGCCCAGATGGCTTCCGTTTCGAAAGGCATCATGGGATGCAGCAAAGAAAGGGCCGTTTTGAGAACGGTCGCCAGAACCGCCTGGCTGCCCGCTTTTTTCGCGCCGTCCGTTCTAAGGACAGGCTTGATGGCCTCGAGATACCAGTCGCAGAATTCGTTCCACATGAAGTCGTACATCTTGTTGGCGTACTCGTGGTAGTGGTAGCCCTCTATGGCGGCCGTCGTTTCCCTAACGGTCTCTTCCAGGCGCGTCAGGATCCATTCCTCGTCAGCGTTCAGAGGAGCGATCTTCTTCGTTTCAAGCGCCTCCTTCAGCTCGGGCAGCGTGTAGAGGGGCGTCTTCTCGTCGAAGTTCTGCATGGCAAAGCGCGAGGCGTTCCAGACCTTGTTGCCGAAGTTGCGGCCGATCTCGAATTT
>DFCM01000054.1:0-143 GCA_002366995.1 bacterium UBP3_UBA3054
CCGTGGCCGTCTTCGATGCCGCCCAGGCAGCCGATCTCGCCTTCCACGGAGACGCCCAGCATATGGGCGACTTCCACGACCTTCTTGGTAACTTCAACGTTGTACTCGAAGGTGGAGGGAGTTTTGCCGTCGGCGGAGAGGGA
>DFCM01000054.1:245-13147 GCA_002366995.1 bacterium UBP3_UBA3054
CCGTCCATCATGACGGACGTGAAGCTCTGGCGGATGGCGGAGAAGCAGGTGGCCGGGCTGTTGCCGTGATCCTGGTGCATGCAGACAGGGATCTCGGGGTAGAGCTCGACAGCGGCCAGCATCAGGTGACGCAGATAAGCGTCCTGGGAATAGCTGCGGGCGCCGCGGGAAGCCTGGATGATGACAGGGCTCTCGGTCTCGCGGGCAGCTTCCATGATGGCCTGGATCTGTTCCATGTTGTTGACATTCAGGGCGGCTACGCCATAACCGTTTTCGGCGGCATGGTCGAGCAGGATACGCATCGGAACTAACGGCATAAGATTCTCCTAAAAATTTATGTTAATTTTGTTCGACGGGTTTGACGCTGACGTGCTTCCCGTCACGCTTGTTTTCGAAAACGACGATGCCGTCAACGACGCAGAAAAGACTGTCGTCTTTGGCGCGCAGAACGTTGACGCCCGGTTTGATTTTGGTGCCGCGCTGACGGACGATGATGGAGCCGCTGGTGACCAGCTGGCCGCCGTAGCACTTGGTGCCCAGACGCTGGGCATTGCTTTCTCTACCGTTCTTAGAACTGCCAAGACCTTTCTTATGTGCCATATCTTATTCTCCTTATCCCAGAACGGATTTGATCTCGACGAGAGTGTAGCTCTGACGATGACCGGTTTTGCGCATATAATCTTTGCGACGTTTCTTTTTCATGATGAGCAGCTTTTCGCCCTTGACTTCGCCAAGGGAAACGCCTTTGACGCTAGCGCCTTCCACGGTGGGACGGCCGACTCTGATGGCGTCGCCGTCAGCGGTCAAAAGAACTTTGTCAAAGGTAACTTCGGCGCCGGACTCGACCTCCAACTCGGGGATCTGGACCTTCATGCCTTCTTCCACGCGGAACTGCTTTCCGCCGGTTTCAATGATAGCGTACATTTATATTCTCCTAATTAATTGCTTATTCAGCCTTGGCTTCCTCAGTTTCGGGGGCCTGGGACTGCAGTTCGCCGCTGACATTGGCTTCGACCTTCACTTCCTCTTCCTTCTTGGCAGAGACGGTCTTGGCTTTGACTTCAGCGTCAACGAATTCCAGGATGCAGGTGGGGGCGTTGTCGCCGAGGCGCGTGCCGGTCTTCAGGATGCGGGTGTAGCCGCCCTGACGGCTGGCGAAACGGGGGCCCAGGACGTCGAAGAGGCGCTGGACGGTCTCTTTGCGATCCGGTCCGGAGGGACGCAGGAAGGCGATGGCCAGGCGGCGGTGATGAAGCGTGCCCTTCTTGGCCAGGGTCACCATACGGTCGGCGTAGCGTCTGGCGGAGCGGGCGATGCGCAGGGTGGTTGAGATGCGGTCATTGTCGATCAGGGAAGCGACCACGTTGGACATCAGCGCGGCGCGGTGATCGGACTTACGGCCGAGTTTGTCAGTTTTCTTCTGATGACGCATAAATATATTCCTTAAATTTTATTTTCTCTTGCTTACTTCTTGCCGCCCTTGCGAACGATGCTGGCGGTGATGTCATCGTTGGTGATGAAGGCGAGGCCCCTGTCTTTCAGGGCGTCCTTGAGCTCTTCGAAGGCCTTGGGGCCGATGCCGTTGATCTTCTTGATATTGTCTTCGGTCATCTCGGCGAGTTCGCTGAAGGAAACGATGCCTTCGTTCTTGAGGATCTCGGCGGTGCGGACGGAGATGCCGCTGCCGGCGATCTGGTCTTCATCGCCTTCGGCTTCGTCGCTTTCGGCCGGTTCGGCGGCTTCCTCTTCTTCCTCAAGGTAGCCGGGGTCGGTGGCGGCGGCGAAGATGCTGATGTGCTCGTTCAGAAGATCGGCAGCCTGGACGGTGGCCTGGACGGGCTCGACTCTGCCGTCGGTCCACACTTCCAGAACGAGACCGTCATAGTCGGTCTGGTTGCCCACGCGGGCGGATTCCACAGCGTACTTGACCTTCTCGATGGGAGAGAAGAGCGAGTCGATGGGAATGACGCCGACGGGCTGGTCGCTCTTTTTGTTCTTGTCGGCGGGACGGTATCCGCGGCCGACTTCCACAGTCATCTCGATCGCGAGCTTGCCGTTCGTATCGAGGTTGCAGATGTACCAATCGGGGTTGAGGATCTCAACGCCGGCGGGCACTTTGATGCTCTTGGCGGTCACGTCGCCTTTGCCGCTGACCTTGAGCGTGCAGGTGAAAGGCTTCTTGGTAGTGACCTTGAAGAGCACTTTCTTCAGGTTGAGGATAATGTGGGTCACATCCTCAAAAACGCCCGGGACGGTGGAGAACTCGTGGTTGACGCCGTCGATCTTGACGGTGGTGATGGCCGCTCCCTCGAGAGAGGAAAGGATAACGCGGCGAAGCGCGTTGCCGAGCGTGTGGCCCCATCCGCGTTCCAGAGGACGGATATCCATCTTGGCGTAAGTCGCCGTTCTGGATTTTTTATCGACCTTGATACCTTCAGGCATTTCAAAATTTTTCAAATTCATGGGAAGACCCCTCTAAATTCAGGTGAAACTCCAAACGCTGGAAATGAACAAATTACACGCGGCGGCGCTTGCGGGGACGGCAGCCGTTGTGGGGAACGGGCGTGGTGTCGCTGATGGAGGTGACGGTCATGCCGGCGGTCTCGAAAGCGCGCACGGCCGCTTCGCGTCCGGCGCCGGGTCCGCTGACTTTGACTTCCACTTCGCGCATGCCGTTCTGCATAGCGACGGCGGCGGCTTCGGAAGCGATCCTGGTCGCCACGAAGGCCGTGGACTTGCGGGCGCCGCTGTATTTGAGTTTGCCGGCGGAGCACCAGGAGATCACATTGCCGCGGCGGTCAGCCACAGAAACGATCGTGTTGTTAAAAGAGGCCTTGATGTAGGCAATGCCCTGCGGGATGTTCTTGCTGACTTTCCGCGCGCCTTTGCGTCTTGTTGTAGCCATTTAAGATATTACTCCTGAGTTTATTTCTTATTTCTTGGGTCCGCCGCCGGCGCTCAACATGCGTTTGGGGCCTTTGCAGGTGCGGGCGTTGGTACGAGTGCGCTGTCCGCGCGTCGGCAGGTTCTTGCGATGACGCTGACCGCGGTAGCAGTTGATGGCGACGAGGCGCTTGATATTCTGCTGGACTTCGCGGCGAAGATCGCCCTCGATCAGTCTGGCCTGAAGCGCCTGGGTGATGCGCTGGATCTCGTCATTGACCAATTCGTGGGCTCTCTTGTCCGGATCGACTTCGGCTTCCGCCAGGATCAGTTTCGCGGTGAGCGGGCCAACGCCATAGATGTACTGTAAAGCGGCTTCGATCCGCTTCTGATTAGGAATGTCTACTCCTACGATACGAGGCATAAGGTTTTTGCTCCTTTAGGATTTTTGCAATGGGTTATCCCTGGCGCTGTTTGTGGCGCGGGTTGGTACAGATAACGCGAATGACCCGGTTTCTCCGGACGATGCGGCACTTTTCGCACATCAGTTTGACTGAAGAACGCACTTTCATAGTGTTTTTCCTTTATGTATTTACTTTGTTAATATTTCCGATCCATGCTCGGTGACCAAGACCGTGTTTTCGTGATGGGCGCAGGGCAGGCCGTCTTTCGTAACAGCCGTCCAGCCGTCCTTCAAGGTCCTGACGCCGGGCTTTCCCAAGGCGATCATGGGTTCTATCGCAAGAGTCATCCCCGCTTTGAGGATGGGACCCGTCCCCTTCTTTCCGAAGTTGGGGATGTCCGGCATCTCGTGCAATTTTCTGCCCACACCGTGACCGACGTATTCCCTGACGACTCCGTAGCCGAACTTTTCAGCGTGGCTCTGGATGGCGTGCGAGACGTCGCCGAGGTGAATGCCCTCTTTGATGAGTCTGACGCCGGCTTCGAAGGAAGCTTCCGTCTCTTTAACGAGCTTGGCGACCTCAGGCTTGACGTTCCCTACCAGGTAAGTCCTGGCGGCGTCGCTGTAGAAGCCTCTGAGGACCGCGCCCGTGTCGATGCTTACGATATCTCCGTCACAGAGCATTCTGTCGCCCGGGATCCCGTGGACCACTTCCTCGTTCACCGAAGAGCAGACCGTTCCGGGAAAACCGTAAAGCCCCTTGAAGGCCGGCACAGCGCCCCTCGAGCGAATGAAATCCTCGGCTCTGCGGTCTATTTCCGCGGTGGTGACGCCGGGGACGATCCATTCCTCGATCAGCCTTAAAAGTTCGCCGGTGATGGCGCCGGAGGCGCGCATGCAGGCGATCTCTTCCTCGGACTTAACGATTATGGGAGACATTAAAGCAAAGACCTGATGGCTTCCGCCGTCTCGTTTTTGTCTACGTCGGCTTTGACGTCTTTAAGGACGCCGTTGCCTCGGTAATAGTCAATGAGCTCTGCCGTCTGGGCTTTGTAGACGCTCAGACGGTTGGTGATGGTCTCAGCCGTGTCGTCACTGCGCTGATAGACTTCACCGCCGTCAATGTCGCAGACGCCCTCAACTTTGGGCGGCTTCGACTTGACGTTGTAGATCGCTCCGCATTTGCGGCAGACGCGGCGGGTCGTCAGGCGGCCCAATACCACTTCGTCGCTGCACATGAGATTGATCACAAGATCTATTTTCTGCCCCTTGGCGGCGAGAGCCGCGTCGAGGGCTTTGGCCTGAGCCATCGTTCTCGGGAATCCGTCGAGAAGGAAACCGTTGACGCAATCGGACTCAGAAATTCTTTCTTCCACCATTTTGCAGACCACGCTGTCGGGGACCAGTTCGCCCTTGTCCATATAGGATTTGGCTTCCAATCCGACAGGAGTGCCGTTCTTGATGGCCGCCCTGAACATGTCACCCGTAGAGATGTGCGGGATCTTGCAGGTCTCGGTCACGATACCGGCGTGAGTGCCTTTTCCGGCTCCCGGAGGTCCAAGCAAAACGACGCGCATAAAGATCAATATCTCCCTCTGAGGCGGCCCTTCTGCATGAAACCGTCATACTGGTGCATGAGAAGGTGCGCTTCGATCTGCTGCATGGTGTCAAGGACAACGCCCACGACGATCAGGATACCGGTGCCGCCCATGAAGCTGGCGATCGTCCAGTCAACATGCAGTCTGCCGGTGATAAGAGCCGGGACGACGGCGATGATGGCGAGGAAGATGGCGCCCGCGGTGGTGATGCGGAACATGCTGGCTTCCAAAAAGTCGGAGGTCGGTTTGCCAGGCCTGATGCCGGGAATGAAGGCGCCGTTCTTCTTGAAGTCATCGGCGATCTGCACGGGGTTGAACTGAATGGCCGTGTAGAAGTACGTGAAGAAGATGACCAGAGCGGCGTAAACGATCAGGTAACCGGCGCTGCTGGGAGTGGCAAACTGATTGACGATGTTGCGGACCGTGTACCAATCGCCAGGCACGATCTGGGCCAGAGCCTGCGGAACGATCATAAGAGCGCCCGCGAAGATGATCGGGATGACGTTGGCCTGGTTCAGGCGCAGCGGAATGTAGGAAGTGTGGGCCGGGACCGTCTTGCCGCCGCCGGCCACCCTGCGGGCGTACTGCACCGGGATGCGGCGCTGGCCCTGGATGACCAGGATAACGGAATAGACCACGACCACGAAGAGCACTATCATCAAAATGCCGATCGCGATGCTGCCGTCAGAGCCCGGAGCGAAATGAAGCTGCCAAAGGCGCTTGAAAGCATAGGGCATGCGGCACAATATACCGGCGGCGATGATAAGGGAAATGCCGTTGCCGACGCCGCGCTGCGTGATCTGCTCGCCGAGCCACATAAGGAAGGTGGTGCCGGCCGTAAGGCAGATGATGAAGAGCGGGACGAAGAGCACGGGGGAGATCATGTTGATGCCGTTGTGGACCAGGGATCTGGCCAGAATGGCGCCCTGCACAACGCAGATGACGACCGTCAGATAACGGACGTACTGATTGATCTTGTTGCGGCCCGCTTCGCCTTCCCTGGAGAGACGCTCCAAGGAGGGAACGACGCTGGCGGCCAGCTGAATAATAATGGAGGCGGAGATGTTAGGCATGACACCAAGAGCCATGATGGTCATGTTGCCGATACCGCCGCCTGTGAACATATCCATCATGTCGAACAGGTTCTTGTTCACACCGGCGAACATTTCGCTGACTTTGGAAACGTCGACGCCGGGAGCCCAGATGCTGCCTGCCAGACGGTAAACACCAAGCATCAGGAGAGTGAAGATGATCCTCTCCCTGAGTTCCTTGATGCTGAACATGTTACTAAGCGCTTTAAACATAATGGTCCTAACTGGGCTTGATTATGAATTATTCCTGTTTTCCGTTGGAGATGGAACCGCCGGCGGCTTTGATCTTTTCCTCAGCGGCAGGGCTCCACTTGTCGGCGACGACGGTCACGGCGACGTTGATCTCGCCCTTGGCAAGAACTTTGAAACGCGGAGTCTTCTTGGGGAGGATGCCGATGGCGATGAGTTCCTTGATGGTCACGGTGGACCCGGCCGGGAATCTGTTCAGGTCGCTGACGTTCACCACTTCGTAGACGACGGTGAAGTTGGCGTTGTTGAAGCCCCTGCGGGGAAGTCTGCGGTAGATCGGGGTCTGGCCGCCTTCGAAACCGATGCGGACGCCGCCGCCGGAACGGGCTTTCTGACCTTTGTTGCCGCGGCCGGCCGTCTTGCCGTTGCCGGTACCCTGGCCCTGGCCTCTTCTCTTATTCGTGCGCTTGGCGCCCGGAAAAGCTTTTAAATCGTTGATCTGCATAATCTATTTCCTTATTCAGCAGCCGGAGTCTCCGGAGCTTCATTTTCCTTATTCTTTCCACGCAAACCGCGGCGGGCCTTGACCTCTTCCGTGGTGGTCATCATCTGCAAAGCGGTGAGGGTAGCCTTAGCCATGTTGATGGGGTTGTTGGAGCCCATGGATTTGCTAAGGATGTCCTTCACGCCGACAGCCTCCAAGACCGCGCGGACCGCGCCGCCGGCGATGACGCCGGTACCGGTCGTGGCGGGCTTAAGGAAGACTTTGCCGGCTTTGAACTTGCCGGTGGCGGCAAAGGGGATGGTCGTGTTGTAGAGCTTGATCTCAACGACGTTCTTGCGGCCGTCATTGTAAGCTTTGCTGATGGCGTCGGTAGTCTCGTTGGCTTTACCGAATCCCAGGCCGACGTGCCCTTTGCCGTCGCCAACGACGACCAAAGCGCTGAAACTGTTGCGGCGACCGCCTTTTACGGTCTTGGAAGTGCGGTTGACCTTAATGACGTTCTCGATCTCGAACGTATCCGCGGACTTCTCTTCTCTGAATCTTGCCACTTAAAGTACTCCTCGTATATTGACTTAAAATTGCAAACCGGCTTCGCGGGCGGCGTCAGCCAGAGCTTTGACTTTGCCGTGATACTTGAATCCGGCGCGGTCGAAGACCACCGCGGTGATGTTTTTGGCTTTAGCGGCCTCGGCCACCATCTTGCCGACTTCTTTGGCGGCGGCGATGTTGGAGCGGCTGCCCTCGGCGGTGTAATTCTTTCCGGCGCTGGTGGCGCTGGCCAGAACTTTGCCTTCGGAATCGTCGATGACCTGGGCGTAGATGTAGCGCAGGGTGCAGTTCACATGCAGACGGGGACGTTCGACGGTGCCGACGACGCGAGCGCGCATGCTGCGATGACGTCTCTTGCGCGGAGTAAGATCTTTGCGTTTAGCTGTGTATTTCATATTGTTATCCTCTCAAATCCTTACTTACCAGCCACGGACTTGCCGGCTTTGCGGCGAATGTTCTCGCCGGCGTAGCGAATGCCCTTGCCGCCGTAGGGTTCGGGCGGGCAGATGCTGCGGATCTTGGCGGCGATGACGCCGATCTGGTCCAGGGAGATGCCGGTGAGATTGATCTTGGTGTTCTGATCGACGGCGCAGGTTATTCCCTTCGGGATCTCGACCTCGGCGGGCTTGGTCCAGCCGATGTAGAGATAGAGCTTGTTGGCCTTGACCTCGGCGCGATAACCGACGCCGACCATTTCGAGGCCTTTGGAGTAACCGTCTTTGACGCCCGCTATCATGTTGACCAGCGTAGCGCGGACCGTGCCGTGCATTTCGCAAAGATGACGCTCTTCGCCTTCTCTTGAGACGCTCACGTTGGAGCCGTCCACGGTCACGGTAATGCCCTGGGGAAGAGGCATGCTGACCTCACCCTTCTGACCTTTGACGGTGACCTTGCCGGTCTCGGCCGTCACGGTCACGCCCTGGGGCACCGTAATAGTTTTTCTTCCGATTCGTGACATTTTCTTTTATATTTGGGTTTCGCGGTTCCCCGCTTTGATTACCAGATTTCCACTAAGAGCTCGCCGCCCACGTTGCGCTTCTTGGCTTCCTTGCTCGTTATGACGCCTTCCGGAGTGGAGACGATCATAAGACCGAGGCCGCCTCTGACCAGCTTCATTTCGGAAGCGGCCGCGTAACGGCGCAGACCGGGCTTACTGACGCGCTTGATATGCTGAATGACCGGTTCGTGACGGAAATAACGGATATAGACGCGGAGAGTCGGGATGGGAGCATCCTCCACGGGCTGATAGCCGCTGATGAAACCTTCCGCCTTCAGAACTTCCAGAATGCTGACTTTGAGCTTGGAAGCGGGGACGTCGACGCTGCGATGCTTAGCCATGCACGCGTTTCTGATGCGCGCGAGAAGATCGCCGATCGGGTCTGACATTGCCATACTTAACTCCTGATATATTGAATTAGCTTGTTTTCAGAAAAATTACCAGCTGGACTTGACCACGCCGGGGATAGCGCCGTTGCCCGCCAGTTCGCGGAAACAAATACGGCAAAGCTGGAACTTACGCATATACCCGCGGCGACGGCCGCATCTCTGACAGCGGTTGTAGCCTCTGCAACTGAACTTCGGGGTCCTTTTCTGCTTCTGTATCAATGATGTTTTAGCCACTTTGAGAACCTTTATTTAGCGTTAGTGTTTTTCACGAAAGGCATACCGAATTCCTTCAGCATGGCTTTGCAGTCAGCGTCGGAGTTGGTGCTGGTGACGAACGTGATATTCATACCCTGCTGGCGTTTCACTTTGTCCGGGTTGATCTCCGGGAAGACCAGCTGGTCGTTAAGGCCGAAAGAGAAATTGCCGTTGCCGTCGAAGCCCTTGGCGGAGATGCCGCGGAAGTCGCGGATGCGGGGCAGGGCGATGCAGATGAGCCTTTCCAGGAACTCATACATGCGGGCGCCGCGCAGGGTGACTTTGCAGCCGACCTGGTTGCCTTCTCTCAGCTTGAAGTTGGAGACGGACTTCGTGGCTTTGGTGATGATGGGCTTCTGGCCGGTGATGATGGCCAGATCCGCGGCGGCGTTCTGAACGTGGGCCGCGTCCTCAGTAGCGATGCCGACGCCCATGCTCACCACGATCTTCACGAGTTTCGGGACGAGGTGGACGTTTTCCTTTTTGAGTTCCTTGAACAGCTTGGCCTTGATCTCGTCGTTGTAGAGCGCCATGAAACGCGGCGTCACTTTTTCGGCGGGGGCACTGGCCTTGGCTTCCGGAGCTTCTTTCTTAGCTTTTGCGCACATTTTTTATCTTTCCTTTATGCTTACCTTGCTTATTCGTTCGAGCCGGAGCTCACGAGCTTCACGTTCGAGATGTGGATGGGAGCCTCTTTGTCGACGATGCCGCCTTTCTGGGCTTCGCTGCGGGCCTTGACGTGGCGCTTCTGGAGCTTCACGCCCTCCACCTTCACGGTGCAGTTATCGCAACCGGCGTTCTTGACGCTGAGGACCTTGCCTTCCTTGCCTTTGCCGTTGCCGGAGATAACTTTGACGATGTCACCTTTTTTGATACCCATAGAATTACCTTCCTTACACAACTTCCGGGGCTAAAGAAACGATCTTCGTAAACTTCTTTTCACGCAGTTCCCTGGCCACGGGCCCGAAGATACGGGTGCCCTTCGGATCTTTATCCTTGGCGAGGATGACGAGAGCGTTGTTGTCGAAACGAAGCTTGGAGCCGTCTTTGCGTTTGATGATGTTTTTCGTGCGGACGATGACGCCTTTCACCACTTCGCCTTTCTTGACGGGGCTGTTGGGGTCGGCGGCCTTGACGGAGCAGACGATGATGTCGCCTACCTGGGCGTAATGACGCTTGGTTCCGCCGAGGACTCGGATGCACATGACTTCGCGGGCGCCCGTGTTGTCGGCGACTACCAGTCTGGTTTGCTGCTGAATCATAATCTAGTACTCCTTACTGCTGTTCGGAAGCGTTCAGAGTGGCGCGCTCAACGATCTCAAGGAGACGCCAACGTTTGGTTTTGCTAATAGGACGGCACTCTTCGATTCTGACGGTGTCGCCGAGACGAGCTTCGTTCTTCTCGTCATGAACGTAGTACTTCTTGACCAGGCGCACCATCTTGCTGTACAAGACGTGCGGCGCACGGCGTTCGACGCGCACCACGAGGGATTTGTCTCCCTTATCGCTTATGACCACGCCCTGGCGGATCTTTCTGCTGCTATCAATTTTGTTTTCCATTATCTGGTTTCCGATTTATGTCGTTACTTCGACTTTTTATTCTTTTCAGTGATGACGGTCTTGACCTGGGCGATCGCGCGGCGATTCTGCTTCAGTTCGTGGGTGGTCGTCAGCTGCTTAATAGCTTTCTTGTTGCGAAGCTCAAAGCTTTCCTTCTGCAGACGGGAGAGTTCTTTCTCCAGCTGGTCCACTTCCAGATTGCGGATCTCGTTAGCTTTCTTCATCGTTTCCTCCTTAGATTACATGTCTCGCGACGAAGCGCGTGCGGATGGAGAGTTTCGCGGCGGCCAGGCAGAGAGCCTCTTTGGCGACGGCTTCCGTGACGCCTTCGATCTCGAACATGACTTTGCCCGGACGAACGACGGCGACCCAGCCCTCGGTGGCGCCTTTGCCTTTGCCCTGACGGGTCTCGGCGGGTTTCTTGCTGTAGGGTTTGTCGGGGAACGAGCGGATCCAGACTTTGCCGCGTCTCTTCATGTGACGGGTGATGGCGACACGGGCCGCCTCGATCTGGATGGCTGTGACCCAGCCTCTGTCCAGGGCCTGAAGGCCGTATTCACCGAAAGCGACTTCCGTTCCGCCCTTGGCGAGACCGGCGCGCGACATGCGCTGCTGCTTTCTGAACTTAACTCTTTTCGGTTGTAAAGCCATAATCTATCTTCCTTTCAATATTTGCTTTTATTTGGCTTTCTCGGGGCGGGGAGCTCTGGGGCCGCGGGGCGCTCTGGGCTTAGAGGGACGGCGTTCCGCCTTCTCTTCCAGGGCTTTGTCGTTGCGGGAGATCCAGACCTTGCAGCCGATGGCGCCGTAGGTCGTGCGGGCTTCAGCGAAACCGAAGTCGATGTCAGCCCTCAGGGTGTGAAGGGGCACTTTGCCGACGCGGATGGACTCGGTGCGGGCGATCTCAGCGCCGCCAAGACGGCCGCTCACGACGATACGGATGCCGAGGGCGCCCATATCCATGGCAAGCTGGGAGCTGCGCTTAAGGACGCGCTTGTAGGAAGCGCGCTTCTCGAGCTGCTGGGCGACGCCTTCCGCCACGAGCTGGGCTTCCAGTTCCGGGCGCTTGATCTCTTCGATCTCAATGTAGATGTCGCGCTTGGTGAACTGCTTCAGTTCATCGCGCAGCTTGTTGATGTCGCCGCCTTTCGTGCCGATGACCAGACCCGGACGGGCCGTGTAAACGGTCACGCGGATACGGTCGGTGACGCGCTCGATCTTAACGTGAGCAACGCCGGAAGCGTACAGTTTACGCTTCACGAAATCGCGGATCTTCAGATCCTCTATCAGCATGGCGCCAAACTCTTTACTTGGCGCGTACCACTTCGACTGCCAGTCGCGGTTAAGAGCGATGCGCAGACCTATCGGATTTACTTTTTGTCCCACTGGATTTAACTCCGGTTCTCTCTGTTTTTGCGGTGTTTATTTACCGAAATAGTGACAGAGATTATACCATTATGGCCCCTGGAAATCAAGGACCGGTTTTCTTAGATTTTTAGCGCTCGTCCGTCACCGTCACGGTGATGTGGCTAGTGCGTTTGATGATCCTGTTCGCGCGGCCTCTGGAGGCCGGACGAAAACGTTTCATGGTCGGTCCGCCGTCGACCGTCGCGGATTTCACGACGAGGTCTTCAGGCAGAATAGAGGCGCCGGCGTTGGCCACGGCGCTCTTGAGGACCTTCACCACGAGACGGGAAGCCTTTTTCGGCGTCGCGTCAAGGATGCGGAGAGCCTCAGGAACGGCCTTTTTGGAGATCAGGTTAGTGACCAGGCGCGCCTTGGTTGGTGATATTCTCACCGTCTTAGCAATTGCTTTCGCTTCCATGTGTCTATTTTCCTTCTTTAACTAATTTCGGTATTATTCACCGGGCTTCTTACCCTTGCTGCCGCTGTGCTGGCGGAACGTGCGAGTCGGCGCGAATTCGCCGAGCTTATGCCCCACCATGTTCTCCGTAATGAAGACTGACACATGCTTTCTGCCATCGTGGACCAGGAATGTGTGTCCCACGAATTCCGGGGTTACCATCGAACGGCGGGACCAGGTCTTGATAGGTCTGTGTTCGCCGCTCTCGGTCAAACGCTGGATCTTGACCAGCAGTTTGTCTTCGACATAAGGTCCTTTTTTAATTGATCGAGCCATAGCCTTTCGTCCGTCGTTTTATAATGTAATCGCTTCTCTTGGAGCGCGTTCTGGTCTTGCGTCCCAAACTCCTCTTGCCCCAGGGCGTAGTCGGATGACCGCCGGAGGCTCTGCCTTCGCCGCCGCCCATCGGGTGGTCGATCGGGTTCATGGCAACGCCTCGTACGCTCGGCCTGATGCCGCGCCAGCGGTTGCGGCCGGCCTTACCAAGGGAGACCTTCTCATGGTCTCTGTTGCCGACCACGCCGATAGTGGCGCGCGCTTCCAGGGGGATCAGACGGACTTCGCCGCTGCCCATGCGAACGTGAGCGAACTTGCCTTCCTTCGCCATCAGGGTCGCGAA
>DFCM01000033.1 GCA_002366995.1 bacterium UBP3_UBA3054
TGGCAGAATTTCTCCGTCAGCATGAACACCAATCTGGAATTCGACGAAGTCACGGCCATCACCTTCGGCGATTACGAGACGAACCTGCCTCCCGGCTCGATCTTTTTGAAAACGGAATACGACGCCTGCGCCGTCTCCAATTTTACCATCAGGGTGGATAGAAATACGGAGGAGGAAGTGGACGTCGCGCCCTTCTGGTTCGACAACATCGTCGTGAGGGACAGTTCCATACCGGAACCCGCGGCCCTTTCCCTGCTGGCGCTTGCTTTGGCTTGCGCTCGCGTTTGTTTGACACGGAGAGCTTAAAGCGGTAGAATCAATACATAAGCAATAATCTATTAAGGAGTTTTTTTATGAGCCGCGACATCGATTGGGGAAGTTTGGGCTTCGCTTACATGAAGACGGATTATCGTTACGTTTCTTACTACAAGAACGGGGCGTGGGACGAAGGGAAACTTGTGACCGACGATTCCATAACCCTTAATGAGTGCGCCTGCGTCTTCCAGTACTGCCAGGCCTGCTTCGAGGGACTTAAGGCCTACACCACCAAGGACGGCCGCATCGTGAGCTTCAGGCCCGACCTGAACGCCGAGAGGATGGCTTGCAGCGCCAAGCGTCTAGTTATGCCTCCTTTCCCTGAAAAACGCTTTATAGAGGCCGTGAGGGCCCTTGTCAAGGCCAACAAGGACTTCGTCCCGCCTTTTGGCAGCGGCGCGACGCTGTATATCCGCCCCTTCATGATCGGCTCCAACTCCGTCATCGGCGTGAAGCCGGCTGACGAATTCGAGTTCAGGATGTTCTGCACGCCGGTGGGACCTTACTTCAAGGGCGGCGCCAAGCCCATCGTCATCAGAGTCTGCGACTATGACCGCGCGGCGCCGAGAGGCACCGGACACATCAAGGCCGGGCTTAACTACGCCATGAGCCTCTACGCCGGCATGGAAGCCCACGCGGAAGGCTTTGCGGAAAACATGTACTTAGACCCCGCCACCAGGACGAAAGTCGAGGAGACCGGCGGCGCCAACTTCATCTTCATCACCAAGGACGGCAAGTTCGTGACGCCTAAGTCCGACAGCATCCTGCCCTCTATCACCCGCCGCTCTTTGATGGTCGTGGCCGAAAAGTACCTCGGCATGAAAGTTGAGCAGAGGGAAGTGACTTTGGCGGAAGTTCCCGAGTTCGCGGAATGCGGGCTGTGCGGCACTGCGGCTGTCATCTCCCCGGTGGGAAAGATAGTCGACCACGGCAAAGAGATCTGCTTCCCCAGCGGCATGGAGAAGATGGGACCGTGGACGCAGAAACTCTACGATACCCTTACGGGCATCCAGATGGGCCAAATAGAGGGCCCTGAGGGCTGGGTGGACACCATCATAGGGTAAAGGCCAATAGGGGCCTTAAAACGAAAGAGCGGGCTTTGCGGCCCGCTCTTTTGTTTTGCTTATGGAATATTGCTCAGCTTCTCTTTTTGAGGAGCAGGAGAGCAAGCAGGAGCGCTATGACCGTCGGCTCGGGCAGGCTCCTGTCGCAGACTATGAGGTTGTCCACCCAGACGCCAACTTCATCGTCCTCCTCCAGATTAAAGGCCGTGAGTACCAGCTCGTCCAGGGGCAGGCCGTCGTAAGCGGGATTCAGCACGATCTCGCCCTCATAGAAGTTGGTGGTAAAGTCGTTCAGGGTGAGGCTGACGGCGCAGGAAGCGGCCAGGTCAGTGTCGAGAATGAAGGAGAGATCGTT
Organism: bacterium UBP3_UBA3054; assembly: GCA_002366995.1. Taxonomy (GTDB): domain Bacteria; phylum Auribacterota; class UBA3054; order UBA3054; family UBA3054; genus UBA3054. Next base: position 1,735 of record DFCM01000033.1, read on the forward strand.
CCACTGCTCCAGAGGAGCCTCGCAGAGCTTGTAATCCGGGTCGTTGTAGCTCGTGTGGTAAACAAAGGCGTTCTTGCTCTTTTTGGGCTCGTAGACCACGTAGACTTGCAGGTTGCCGTCGCCGCCCTTCTTCCTGTTCTTCGCGGTCACTTCCATAAGGTAAGGCTTCCTCCTGTCTTCCATGAAGAAGCGCAGGCTGGTCCTGTAGGGGGTCTCGGCGGGCACGAGCATGGAGGAGGAGGCGCTGGAGTCGTAGGGGAAGAAGAGGCACTGCAGCCCGTCCTTAATGGCCACGCTGGGAGCGGCCGTTCCCCAGGTGTAGGCGCTCCAGGTGTCCTGGCCGCTAAGGAAGCCCAGTTCGTAGCCCGTGCCCTCGAATTCCGAGGTGTAGAACCAGCCGCCCTGGGAGAAGGTAAGGTAGCAGAATAGGCTGCCGGAACTTGAGCCGTCCACCGCGGAATAGTCCATTACGAGGTAGGCGCGGTGGAAACCCTCGTCGACGGAGGCGCGGTCCAATTTTATGATGACCGTTCCGTTCCCGGAGCCGGTGCCGTGATCGTTGACCACCGAGAGGCCTTTCTTGTCGCCGCTGAATCTTAAGGTGTAATTGAAATCAACGCTTCCCAGATTCGAGATCTTGTTCGTAAGTGCGCTGAGCTGGCCGCCGAAATTCATAGAGGTGGTCCAGACGGGCAGGGCGGCCTCGGGCCTGTCGATCTGCTCGACTAGGATGTTGTCCAGGTAGAGGGCGGCGTCCTCGGTCTCGCTTCCGCCGCAGGTGACGTCGAAATACTCGTAGCGCTCAACCGGATTGACGCGGTCGTTGGGAGCGTTCCAGAGCGTCATGCCTTCCGCGTAATTCGTGGTGAAGCTGCCGAAGGTCACGCTGGTCAGCTTGTACGCCTTATAATCCAATGTGAAGGAGAAGGGGACCCATTCGTCCAGATATTCGGCGTGCTCTCCCGCCAGGGTGTAGGTGTCGCCCTCGTTCAACCTGTAGAGGTTGAAGTGGTCGTCGTGGCGCTTGAACTGGAACTGGGCGCAGTTGCCCCAGTAGTTCTCACGGATGTAGAAGGATTCTTCGCCGGAGTTCGAGCCGAAATAGACCATGAGGCTGACTCTCACCAGGGCCTGCTTGTCGCATTTGGCCTTAAGGGTGTAGCCGTCCCAGCCGGTGCCCCTGTACAGGTGGGCGCAGGCGCCGTCGTAGCTGAAGTCCACGTTGGTCACGATCATCTCGTTGTAGGGCTGTCCGTAGCCGTCGTCCTTTTTGCCGTCCCAGAGCCCCTGGCCGGTAATTTCGCCGGGCTGGATGAAGGGGGGCTCGAAATCTTCGTACATGATGACGCTGCCGCTGGGCGCGAAGAGGAAGAAGCTCTTCTGACCCGCCGCGCCGGCGTCCACGGAAATGACGGTCTTGTAGAAGCCGTTGGTCATTACGCTTCTGTCGAGGGAAAGCGTGATTTCGGCGGAGCCGTCGCAAGAGCCTTCCTTAGGCTCGATGGTCAGCCATTCCGGATCGTTGGCCGCGGAGACGGTGAAATCGAAGGGCGAGGTGCCGGTGTTCCTGACCTGGAAGGCTATGCTGTCGGCCGATTTTTCGATATAGACAGGGTCCGTGGGCAGAACGAGTTTGGAGTCGCTGCTCTTCTCGGTCAGTTCGACCTTGAGGTCGTCCAGAAAGATCTTAGCGTCCACAGTGCCGGAGCCGCCGGCGTTGACGCAGAAGCTCTCGTACCTTTCCACCGGATTGACGCGCTCGTTGGGAGCGTTCCAGAGCACGAAGCCCTCAGCGTAGTTGGTCACGTAGTCGCC
>DFCM01000043.1:0-641 GCA_002366995.1 bacterium UBP3_UBA3054
AACTCCAAGTTCGGCCTCGGCGTCAGAGTCCTCGCGGACGGCGCCTGGGGCTTTGCCTCCGCCTCCTCTCTTGGAGACCTGGATGCCACCTTCCAAAGGGCCCTGAGATCCGCCAAGGAAGCCGCCAAATGCCTTGAGCGCCCGATCTCCCTCGCCCCCAGGGATGTTCTCCAGAATGTCCGCTTCAAATCCCCCTGCAAGGTCGATCCCTTCGACATCCCCTTGAAAGAGAAGATCGAATTCTTCAAGCGCGTGGACGAAAAACTTCAGAAAGATTTCGTCAAGCAGCGCTTTTTGAGCTATGAGTCCGAACACCGCCAGATCCACTTCCTCGACACCGAAGGCTCCTACGGCGTCCGCGAGATCGTTGACATCTTCGCGGGAATGCGCGTGGTCGGACTCGACGTCGACGGCCTCAGCCAGGAACGCACCTACAATCTTACCCTTGACCCCAGAGGCACCAGGGGCTGGGAACTTTTGAGAGATCCCAAGTGCTTCCTCGACCATGCCGAAAGGATCGTGAACGAGCTTGAGTCCGTCCTCAGCGCTCCCGTTTGCCCGAAGGACGTGCGCTCCGTCATCCTTAAACCCGGCATCATGTTCCTGCAGACCCACGAGGTCGTGGGCCACGCCCTGGAACT
>DFCM01000043.1:828-3720 GCA_002366995.1 bacterium UBP3_UBA3054
CTGCGCTACGGCTCTGACAAGATGAACGTGGCGGCCGACGCGACGCTTCCCAACTCCCCGGGCTCTTTCGGCTTCGACGACGACGGCGTCCCCTGCCAGAACATCACGCTCATTAGAAACGGCATACTCCAGAGCGCCCTGACCTCGCGCCAGACCATTACGGAAGCCAACGAGAAGGCCGGCATGATCATCTTCGAAAAATCCGGCGCTTCCAACCGCGCCACCGACTTCACAAGGCCTCCTATCGAGCGCATGACGAACATCAACATTCTGCCCGGCACGGACGGAACGCTGGAAGACATCGTCAGGTCCACCAAGAAAGGCATAATAATGGACGGCGACCGCTCCTGGTCCATCGGCTCCAACAGGGAGCAGTTCCACTTCGCCTGCGAGATCGGCTGGCTCGTGGAGGACGGCGCTATTACCGGCATCGTCCGCAATCCCACCTATTCCAGCCCGACGCTCCCCTTCTGGCGCTCCATGTCCGCCGTCGGCAACGCCTCGACCTGCGAACTGGTCCAGGTCGCCAACTGCGGAAAGGGCTTGCCCAGCCAGGTCATGAGGTTGGGACACTGCGTCCCCGTCTGCCGCTTCGACAACGTACAAATCGGTCTATAAGGAGATATGTGATATGAAAGAAATATTCGCTGCCGCAGCCAATGAACTCCGCAATTTCGCCCGCGAGCGCAACATCGCGGCGGAATTCACCTTCCACCGCGGCGTTTCCAAACTTGTCCGCTTCGCCAATTCCGGCGTCTCCGCCAACACCAACGAGGACACTTTCTCCCTGGATGTGGACGTGACCATAGGCCGCGCCAAAGGCTCTTTTTCCATCACGACCTCCCCGAAAGACATCGACGGTATGAAGATCGCGCTCTTAAGAGCCGCCGAGATAGCCAAATTCGCCGTCCCGGTCAGCTTTGAGCGCAAGATCCCCATCCTTCCGGAAAGGCTTCCCGACGACAGCAACTTCGACCAGCGCATCGAGAACATGACGACCGCCGACGCCCTCGACCTCGTCGGCCAGGCTACGGACGATCTTCTCAGCGACGGTCTCTCCCTGGCCGGCATGGTGAGCAGCGGCGCCATCTACGAGGCGCGCGCCAACACTCTGAACAACAACCTTCTCTATCACGCCGGGACCGACGCGAACATGGAGCTCGTCATCACGAACGACAAGGAGAAATGGGAGATCCAATCCTCCCAGTCCGCCGTCCGCTTCAGCCAGTTCGCTCCCGAGGAACTGAGGGAAGAGTTCGCGCTGCTCCTTGAGCAGTACAAAAACAGGGAGCGCATGAGCGTTCCCGTCGGCGAATACGAAGTCGTCTTCGGCAGAGACGCCATCGCGAACCTCATGAATTACTTCGGCTGGATCGGCTTCAACGGAAGAAGCCTCAAGCACGACATGAGCTTCCTAAAAGAAGACGATCTCGGCAAGCAGGTCTTCAGCCCGCTTCTGACCGTCGTCGACGATCCCTCGTTTTCCGACACTTACCCCTACGCTTTCGACGCCAGCGGCATCGAACGCCAGGCCTTCCCGCTTATCAAGGAAGGCATCTTCCAGAACTTCTTCTGGGACAAGGAGACCGTGGAGGAATTCGGCGGCGAACCGACCGGCCACGACGTTCCCAGCATGTCTATCGCCATCGGCTCCGGCAACACGCCCGTAAACGCGCTCAGCGACCTTCTCGCGGCCCCGAGGGAAAAAGATATACTCTACATACCCTACCTGCACTATATGGGCATTGTGAACGCCGCCAAGGGCATTGTGACCGGTTCCACCCGTTTCGGCGCGCTCTATCTTAAGAAAGACGGCTCCATCGCGGTCCCCTACAACATGCGCTTCACCGCCTCTCTCAAAGACCTCTTTTCCAACATCAAATGGATCTCGCAGAGAAGAGCGGCCCTCAACCTCACCAACCTCTACGGCAGAAGGCATCCCGAAGCGATGCTGGCCCCGCGCTTCACCTGCATAGAGAAAGTTCCCATAACCTTAGCCAACACTTCTTTCTAGGAGACGACCATGCATTTAGGCTATACAGAAATTATCTTAATCATCCTTGTGGTGCTTCTCCTTTTCGGCGCCAAACGCATCCCGGAGCTCGCCAGAGCGTTGGGAAAAGCCAAAAAGGAATTCCAAAAAGCCAAGGATGAGGTGGAGACCGAAGTGGAAGAAGTCTCTTCTGACGACAAGGCCCCTAAAACCGAAGAAAAGAAAGAAGACTAGGTCTCCATGGAAGAAAACACTTTTCTGGGACACCTGGAAGCCCTGAGAAAAGTCATTCTCCGCTCGCTCATAGCGGTCGCGGTCCTTTTCCCGGTTTGCTGGTATCTCTCCGGCAGATTGATCCCCGTCTTCACCAGCCTTCTCCTTCCCCCCGAACAGGCGACCCTCCATTATTTTTCCCCGATGGAGGCCTTTATAGCGGAATTGAAAATGGGCGCCATCATCTCCTTCGCCCTAGCCTTCCCCTACGTCGCCTGGCAGTTCTGGACTTTCATAACCCCCGCCCTTTACAAAAAGGAAAAGAAAGTCTTGGGCAAGGCCGTCGTCTTTTCTTCCCTCCTTTTCATCGCCGGAGCGCTTTTCATATTCTACGTCATCCTTCCCATTCTGATGCGCTTCGCCTTCAGTTTCGCGAACGCGAACCTTCAGCCGACTTTCGGGCTCGCCAATTTTTTGGGCCTCGCGGGAGGATTGATGTTAGCCGGGGGACTGATCTTCCAGCTCCCCCTTGTCATCATTGTCCTCAACAGACTGGGCGTAGTGGAAAAAAGCAAACTAAAAAACGCCCGTCCCTACGTCATCGTAATACTTCTCATCCTGGCCGCCCTTGCCACTCCCCCGGACGTAGTCAGCCAGCTGCTGCTCTTCTTCCCGGCCTACGCCCT
>DFCM01000011.1:0-3538 GCA_002366995.1 bacterium UBP3_UBA3054
CTATGTACAGGCCGGTCTTGGAGAGCATAAACGAGGCGGGCTTATATTCAGCAGTCCTGGTCTCGATCTTTAAATTGTCTGCGGAGAGGTCGGCTTCCAGGGCGATGCGGTTGGGCGTGGGATCCTTGGAGGAGTCGTTCTTGTAGTAGCCCATCATTCTGGTCGCGGTGTTGGTCAGGATGCCTTCGCCTACGGTGCAGCTTATTATGGTCTTGTGAGTGGGGTCGACCACCAGTTCGTAATGGCACCAAGTTTCGTCAGGTATCTCGGCGACCTTTTCCTCTTTGTGGCTGGTGCCGGCCAATAGATCAGTGTAGCCGAGCTTCACACTGTGGTAGCCCTCTCTGTTGTAGGCGACGATGACGGCGTATTCCCTGGTGTCGGCGAAATTGAGCTTCACCCAGTTGTCCTTGCCGGCGGGATTGAGGAAGTCGCCGGAGAAGACCAGGTATTTGTTTTCCAAACCGCCCTCAATGTCGAAATTGACGCCCACGAAGGCCCTTTCCGTGCTCTCCGAGCCTTCCAGCTGAACGCTGCGCATGGTAAGGGCCTGGCTGCCGCTTTGGACTAGTTCGGTCCTGTTGGTGACATCGGACACGGCGTCGCTGCTGTGGCGGCCGTCCTTGACGTCCCAGCCGCATTGTCCCACCACGGGGCCAAGCGTGAAGCCTTCCTCAAGCTCGAATCCGCAGGAATAAATGAGATCGTCAGCGGCGCAGCAAAGCGCCGCGGCAAACAACGCGCAGATGAAAAAGTTTTTCATAACAAAAAGGGGGTTGTTTTTAGAATAAATGATTTCACTATTTATTCTAAGAAAAGACGGCTTTTAAAACCATCCCTTTTTGATACTTTCCGCCCTTTACTTTTTAGTGCGGAAAAGGTATTCGATGTTGCCGATTATGATTAGCAGAATGGCGAAGGTATGGATGTACAGCTGCGCCCACATCCTTCTGGTGGCGGGGGCGGGATTGACGCCGACGAGCGCTTCGTATTCCGCGGCGCCGCGAAGTCCGGAAAGCAGGCCGCAGAGCTGGCCCGACTGAAGGTAAGGATAGTAGTCGGAGGCGGAGACGGCCGTCATGCCGCTCGCCACCGGCTTGTTGAATTTTGTCTTGCCAACGTTGATCCACATCTCCGGGCCGCCCACGAAGCTCGAGACCGTGACGACCAGGTCGATGTCACTGAAATCTTTTATGCCGCGCATGATCGGCATGGAGGAGGTGTCGCGGCCGGAATAGTCGGTCTCATAAGCCGCCGTGATGGATTCTCCCATCTGAAGGTAGACCTGGAAGGCGTTGGGCCTGAAACCGAAGAAGAGATAATCGATGCCGGATTCCCTGAAGGGGTAGGGCGGGTCGACAGAACGGCCGTCCAGGGCGGCGTCGCTGATGATCTTCTGGGCCAGGGGCTGGCTCATGACGTCGTAGCCCACGTTGATGAGCAGTTTCGCTCCGCGCCTGAAAGCGTGGCGGCAGACGGCCTGGGACATGGGCGTCAGCTCCGCTTCGGAGCCGGGATTGTAGTTGATGTTGAGGAGGACGACGCCGTTGGTGTTGATCTTGGAGCGCGAGATGTGCTCTTCTAAAGCGGTTATGACTTTGGGGTCGGATTTTTCATCACCGAGAAGCTGACGCAGCTTCTCCTCGTCCTCTTTGATCATGGCGGCGTGCGTTTCCGGAAGATTCTCCAGGGCGTCGTAGAGGCCTCTGGTGGCCGCGGAAGCGTTGATCTTAAGCTTCGCGGTCATAATGAGCCCTACCCACACGCTTAAAAAAGTCAGCAGGTAGATGATGACGCGGTAATTGTTACGCCAGAAAGAGACCATCAAATATTAGTTGTAATATTTGAAGAATTCGATCGTCCCCTGGATCCACTCGTCCTGTAAGAAGTTGATTCGGCCGATCAGAAGCGATACGCGGGCCATGATGGTGAAGGCGAACGAGGCGCCGAAACCGATCATGAGGTAGGCGATGCCGATCTTGGTGGCGCCCCTGCTTGCGGCGTCCTCTTTCTTAAAGGAGAAAAAGAAGTAGTAGAGGACGGTCAGGGTGCCGATGACCAAGGAAAGATTGCCGAAAGTCGCGAGCCAGTCGATGCCGTTTCCGCTTCTCACAAGCATGGGAATGAAGGAGGCCTGGACCTGCTGCATGATCTGGGACTGGAAGGAAAGGGGAGTGCCCATACCGACGCCGATACCGATGGTGTAAGCCATCGGGAAGCGGGAGAGCCAGGCGTGCTTCGGGAAGAAACGCGTGATGAACATCAAGCCCAGAAGGACGGAGATGAAGATGTAGAGTACCCAGAAGTGGCGGCTGGTAGGCACGGTCTTGTAGCCCTTGAAGTAATCGTTCAGGGCGCCCATGACCGTCGCTTTGTCCACGAGGTTTATTTCGGAACTGGCGAAGGCGCTCTGCAGGGAAACGGCCACATCGTTGGTGCTCTGCAGTTTCAGGGTCTGCTTGTAGAGGGCGCTGTCCAGTACCGCGAAGAAGCGGTTGGTATCGAAGCTGCGGGAGGCGATCTCGTCAGCCAGCTCTTCCGTGGCGGATTCGGCCGGCAGCGTCTTGGCGTCAGCGATCTTCTCGACAGTTCTCGTGACGGCGTTGGTGACGGTGGCGTAATCCACGTGCAGATTCTGATAGTAACGGACCAAGGGTTCCTCGATCTTCGGCTTGATGCCGTTGTAGTAGGTGAAGACGATGGACATACCGAAACTGACGCCGACGAAGACGGCTTCCGTCAGTTTCGAAATGAAGGTGTCTTTGATAAGCGAGGAATAAACGCCCAGGGTTAAGAGGGCGGCGATCCATACACCGATGAGGTCAATAAACGTATCCGGACCCATATATCTCCTTTAAAGTTTTTTGGGCTAAGCAGCCCGTTTTCCTTTTATAAAATATTCTATGTTGCCTACTATTATCAGCCCAATGGCGAAGGCGTGGGTATACAATTGCGCCCACATCCTGCGGTTGGCCACAGGAGGCGCGCCCACGGCCTTCTCGTATTCCGCCGCGCCCCTGAGCCCAGTGATAAGCCCGCAGAGCTGGCCGGACTGGAGGTAGGGGAAATAGTCGGAAACCGAGACGGCCGTCATGCCGACGACCAGAGGGATGTTGAATTTCGTCTGGGCGACGTTGATCCAGGATTCCGGCGTTCCCACGTTGCAGGAGTAAGCCGCGATCCCGTCGATGTCGCGAATGTCTTTTATGCCTTTCATGATGGGCATATCCGCCAGCGTTTTGCCTGAGTAGTCCGTTTCATAGGCGGAAAGCACGCTCTCTCCCATTTGCAGATAGACCTGGAAGGGGTTGGGGCGGAAGCCGAAGAAAACGAAGTCGCTGCCGGCTTCCTTGAAGCCGTAGGGTCTGGGCATCGTCGCGCCGCCCAAAGCCGCGGAGTCCACGATTATCTGCGAAAGCGGCTGGGCCATGACGGTGTATCCGTTGTTGATCAAAACTTTGATGCCGAGGCTGAAAGCGTGGCGGATGGAGGAATAGGCCATGGGGCCCAATTCCGCGTCGCTGCCCGCGTCGAAGTC
>DFCM01000011.1:3677-4681 GCA_002366995.1 bacterium UBP3_UBA3054
GCTTTGGCTTCGTCGATCTGGGCGGTCAGTTCCGCCGAAGAATGCTGGCTTTCCTCTTTCTGCAGTTTCGCCAAAAGTTCTTCCTGCTCCACTATTTTCTTCCTGTGGTTCTCCGGCATCTTTTCAACAAGATCAAGGGCGCCCTGCGTCGCGTCCGAAACGGAGAGGTCGAGGGGCTTCTTGTTGATGAGGGCAAGCCAGACGAAGACGAACGTCAGAATGTAGACGACCGCCCTGTAATGGCTTTTCCAGAAGGAAGCGAATTTGGAGAGGAGATCCTTCATGCCTTAGATCTTTCTCCTCTTGGCGCTGAAGAAAAACTCGATGTTCCCGAGGATGATCAGGAAGATCGCGAAGGCGTGGGTGTAGAGCTGGGACCACATGCGTTTGCTGCCGATGTCCGGGCATTTGAGGGCGGACTCGTATTCGGCGGCGCCTCTGAGACCGGGCAGCAGGCCGCAGATCTGGCCGGACTGCAGGAAGGGATAATAGTCGGAAGCGCCGATGGCGCCGCCGCCCAAAATGACTTTCTTGCCGAACTTGGCGTTGCCGACCGTGATCCAGGTCTCGGGCGCGCCGACGTAGGCTGAAACGGTGACTACGCAGTCGATGGCGCGGAAATCCCTGATGTGCTCCATAATTGGCATGGTGGACAGATCCTTTCCGGAATAGTCAGTCTCATAGGCCGAGATGATGGATTCGCCCATCTGCAGGTAAAGCTGGAAGGCGTTGGGACGGAAACCAAGGAAGACGTAATCCACGCCGGACTCCATGGTCGGGTACGGGGGATCGAGGCGGCTGCCGTCCTTGGCGGCCCTTTCTATGGTCTGCTGAGCCAGAGGCTGGCTCATGACGTTGCCGCCGGTGTTGATCAAAACTTTGACGCCTCTGCTGAAGCAGTGTCTCAGAATGGTCGCCACCTGGGGAGTCATCTCGGCGTCGCAGCCGGCGTCGAAGTCGAAGCAGATAAGGACGACGCCTTTCTCGTTGTGCTTGAGGTCGTC
>DFCM01000011.1:4848-5189 GCA_002366995.1 bacterium UBP3_UBA3054
GAGCGTGCCTTTCCTGATCTCGCCCAGATTCTCAATGGTGTCGAAAGCGCCTCCGGTCGAATCGGCGACGTTGAGGTTCAGCTTATTGTTGTTCACCGCGCCCATCCAGACCAGAACGAGGGTCAGGATGTAGATGACCGGGCGGTAAATCTTAAGCCAGAGTGGAGGTATCTTTTTCAGGAAATTCATTTTTGTCAGACTTTGCGGTGTTTGAAACCTTTGAAGAAAAATTCCAGATTGCCGATGATGATCAGCAAAATGGCGAAAGTGTGCGTGTACAGCTGCGCCCACATGCGGCCGGTGGCCCTGGGCGGGGAGCCGCAGGCGCCCTCGTATTCGGC
>DFCM01000098.1:0-2095 GCA_002366995.1 bacterium UBP3_UBA3054
GTCGACAGCGCCAATCAGGGCGCGGTCTCCAACGAGATCCCGGCCGGCCAGTGGTTCGACATGAACTACACCTTCAACTCCGATCCTCTCACCAGAAGGACGGTCTCCGTGCTGTTCGGCGACGAGTTCTATGAACTCAACGATCCCAACACGAACCCCGACTGCGTTGACAGCTACTTCGAGGAATTCCGCTTCTATATCTGGGATAACGCCGAGCCTTACTACATCGACGACTTCCGCATCGAGGCCGTCGGCAGGCCGAACATTCCGCCTGTCATGGCCACCACGCTGCCCAACGTTCCGGTCTCTTACACCGCGGATGAATTCGAAGTCGTGGTCCGCAACGTCGGCGGCAACAGCTTCAACTTCTCCGCCGCGCCCGGCCCCGGCGTCGATTACCTGAACATTCCGGAAGGCACCTTCGAAGTGAAGGGCGCCTACAGAATGACCATCGGCATCGACCGCAGCAAACTGAGCTACGGCTTCTACCGCCCGACCATCCGCTTCACCACGGATATCGAAGGCCAGGAGACCGTGGACGTCGAACTGCCCATCCAGAGCGGCACGCCCGAGGAAGGCTACGTCATCTACGCTTCCAGCTTCAACAGCCTCCACACCACCAAGGAAGAGGGAGACGAAGTCATCGGCGAACTTTCCGAGCAGGATGCCTGCTGGCAGAGAGTGACGAGCTGGAACAGAGCGGACATCGTTTACGATCCGGCCGGCAGCGGCAACAAAGTCGCGAAGTTCATCAACGCCAACGACTGGGCCACCTATCCCGGCTACCAGCTGAACCTCGGCATCCCCGCCGAAGCGGCGCAGGATTACGACGTGGTCTACTCCATGGATATGTACATCCCGAAGACCTACGTCAGCAATCCGGAATCCGAGCATCCCGACGCCTACTTCTTCGTTTCCCAGGTCAACGGCAACCGCCAGTGCGAAGTGGCCTTCTGGCTGAACGAAGAGCAGTCCTCTCTGCCCGTCTATATCCAGCCCCAGGATATCACGACCAGCGAGACCTGGTGGCCGGAGAGAGTCGAGAGCGCGACGCCCGTCGAGAGCGAATCCTGGTTCAGGTTCTACATGAGATTCTCCACGAAGCTCATTGATTTCGACCACAAGAACATGTGGGCGATCACCTTCGGCGAGAACGAGTACCAGATGGAAGGCGAGGATAGCGAACTGACCTATCCGGGCGGCATCTCTGAAGACCAGCTGAACAGGGAAGACCTGACCAAGCTGAAACTCTGGAGCTATTGCGACAACGCCAACATCTGCATCGACAACGTCAACATCCTCCTGGTGCCCAAGGGACTGCCAGAACCGGCTTTCCTCGGCATCCTTGCTCTCATTGCCCTGGCCTTCGCCAGAAAGCAGAGATAAGCAAAGCCAAGCGTTGACGCTTAGCAAAGCGAAAAGACTTCCCGGGAAACCGGGAAGTCTTTTTTTATTTATCCTTTTCCTCATTTTTTGCTAAAATTGAGTGTAGTAAAACAACATGAGGACATTTATGAAAAACCTTTCCTTATTCCTTTTCGCGTCGCTTTTGTCGGCGGCTGTTTTCGGCGAAGCCATCAACGCTTCGGAAATAACCAAGGCGCCCATCGCGGGTCTTTCAATTTTCAAGAACGGGACCGTTCTGGTGGAAAGGAGCGTCGAGCCTCCCAGCGAGGGGCCGTGCTACCTTAGCGGCGACATCAAGCCCTATCACGGGACGTTCTGGGCGCTCAGCGACAAATCTTTGAAGATGACGGCCTTTCAGGAGACGGTCATCTCTAACAGCGTGTCATCGGTGGACACTCGCTCTTTTGCGGAAAGGCACGGAGGATACGAGGCGGTCGTTTGGTTCGTATCGGAGATCACCACTCTCAAAGAAGAATTGGATTTTATGCAAAAGGAGGGCGCTGCAGGAAGAGTGCTCACCGTACAGCCGGTAACGGACGAAAAGACCTCAAAGACTTTTTACAAGGTGGAAGGCGTGGTAGAGAAGTTGCCGAAAGCAAGCCCTGCTGTTAGGAACGGCATTATGCTGCCTAATCCCGTTTTTGACGGAGTGGTGGTGAAGTTCCCGGCGGGCGGCGTCGTCAGGATC
>DFCM01000098.1:2168-18755 GCA_002366995.1 bacterium UBP3_UBA3054
GGCGTCGTCAGGATCCCTAACGCCAATCTGAAGGCTGTTTCCGCCGCCGGCGAGAACCAGATAGAGACTTCCGTCACCAGGAATCTCTGGAAAGTGGAAGGCGCCGAGAAGCCCTTTAAGATCGAATACGCCACCCAGGGCATGACCTGGGCGCCTTACTACAGGATGGAGCTTAATGAGGGCAAGGCGAAGCTGACCATGGCATGCGACATCAAGAACGAGATGGAAGATTTCAGCGAGGCGGAAGTGTCGCTGGTCTCCGGCTTCCCGAAGATCGACATGGAAGGCAAGGATTCGCTTCTGAACCTCAGGATCTCTTTGAACGGCTTCCTGAACGTCCTGGATGGCGGGACCGTTTACAACGCTCCGGTCAGACGCAGCTACATTTCCAACAATTATATGGCCCAGGCTCCCATGATGGCCGCCAAGGCTTTGGGGGATATGGGTATGGCCGATGAGGAGAGCGCGACGCTCGGCGCCGTTGCCCAGGTCGAGGAAAAGGGCGCGGTCAACATGCATTTCCAGAAGATCGGAAAGCAAAGTCTTAAGAAAGGCGAGACGCTGAGAACCGACATCGCTTCCGCGGAACTGGAATACACAAGCAAGGTATCCTGGAACGTCACCGCGATGCGCGACATCGATCAGAACGGCTATATGCGGAACTTAACGACCAACGCGGCCCAGACGGTCTGGGACATTCTCTGCTTCAAGAATCCCTTCTCTTTCCCCATGACCACCGCGCCAATGGAAGTTCTACTGGACGGAACGTTCTATTGCCAGACGCCGCAAAGCTGGCTGAATCCCGGCCAGGAAGGCAAGACGACTCTGACCAAGGCTCTCAGTTTGGAACCGAAATTGGAGGAGAACGAAAGGGCGGAAGAAGCTGAACCCAAGACGCTGAAACTCGAGCACTCCACCTACCGCCAGGTGACGGTGGACGGCAAGGCCACGCTCAAAAATCACCGCAAGGAAAAAGTCACGGCGGAGATCACGTTGAGAGTCAGCGGCGTTATAGAGAAAGTCGAGCTGGGAGAGGGGCAGAAGGAGACAAGATCCGTCTCCATTCCCTATGGCGTGAACCCCGTCAGCTCCAAGACCGTGGAAACGGAGATAGAGCCGGGCGCCACGGTTGAGATCAACTATACCTACACCTCTTACATCAGGTATTAACGAGCCACTTTTAGGAGAAACATCATGCGAAGAAATCATCTGTTTGTTTTGCCCGTTCTGGCGCTGCTTATAGGTTCCAATCTTTTCGCTGTCGAGCAGGAAGAGCTTGTCAAGGCGCCCATAGTTTCCCTTGAATTCTTCAAGAGCGGACTGACCATCGTGAGAAGGCAGGTGACGCCTCCGGAAGACGGCAAACCCGTCTATTTCTCAGGCGACATCGACCCGGCCTACGGCACCTTCTGGCTCATGGGCGACGAAAAGATCTCCATCGCGGCCAAGCTTGAAAACGTCAGGACCAACATTAACGAGTCGCTGGACTATCTGCCTTACGCGGAACGCTTCAAAGGCGAGAAGGGCAGAGTCTGGTTCACTTCCGACATGCCGGACCTCGACAGCGCCTTAAAATGGATCGCCAGCGAGGAAGGAGCCGAGCAGTTCCTGTATCTGCCAGAGCAGAAGGAAGCGCGCGGCGCCAGAACTTACAGCATTGTCGGAACGATCGAGGGCAACGTCGGAAACGACCTGCTCGTGAGACTTCCCAACAAGTCCGCCGTCAAGATCCCGACGGCTAGCATCACTATGGTCTCCGGCAAGGAAAAGGAACGTCCGAAGTACCAGAAGATGAAACTCTGGCAGGTCACGGGCGCGACCAAGCCCTTCGAGTTCGAGTATCTCACGGACGGCATGGCCTGGGCGGCCTCCTACAGGCTGGAACTGGACAGGGAAGGCAAAGCCTATCTCTCCATGGCGGCCGACGTCAGGAACCACTTGGAAAAGTTCGAGAACGCCGATATCACACTCGTCGCCGGACAGCCCAACGTGGAGTTTATGGGTACGCCTTCGCTGCTTGACCTGAAAGTTTCCGTCCAGGGCTTCTTCCTCGGCCTCAACGGCGGAGGAGAAGTGGACTCGGCGAAGGATCTGAGGAAACAAGTGTGGGCGTCAGTCAGAAACAACACCTACGAACTGCCGAGATCTTTTGGAAGCCGCAAGGATGCCGCGCCCGGAGCCGCCTTAGCTCGCGAAGCGGCGGTGGAAGCCGAAGATGACATGGAAGTTGTCGAGGACGCGCCCATGCAGGTGAGCGAAGGCTTCGCCTCTACCGACAAGGAGCAGGGCGCCGACGTCAGCTATGTCTCGGTGGGTAAACACACGATGGATAAAGACAGCGCAACGCACATCCCGGTGGGAACGGCGGAAGTCGAGATCGAGCGCAAGGCGGAATGGAAGATCGAAGCCAGGCGCTACAACAACGGAAGGCTGAATCCCTCGCTGGAGGAGAGCGGCGTGCAGAATCTCTGGGACATTTTAAGCTTCAAGAACCCCTTCGCCTTCCCGATGACCGCCGGCGCCATGGAAGTGACGGAAGGCGGCCACATCTACAGCCAGAGCATGCGCAAATGGGTCAACCCCGGGCAGAAGGTAACGATGAACCTGACGAAGGCCCTCTCGCTCACGGCTAAAATTGAGGAAGAAGTCGACAAGAAAGCCAAGGTCGTCAAGCGCCGCAAAAAAGTCAACGGCGAGAACGTGGAAGGCAACGAGAAGAAGATCAACGGCAAGCTGACGATCCACAACTACCGCGGCAGCGACGCCAAAGTCAAAGTCTTCCTGAACGTTTGCGGCGACTTCGAGAAATTCCCGATCCCCGAAGAAAAGCTTGTCAGCCAAAAGGACGTCGAGGGCGAAATGAACGCCCAAAGGGAAAGAGTCTGGGAGCTCGAGATCCCTGCCAAGGGCGAAGCCACCTTCGAGTACCACTACACCGTCTTCGAAGCGAAGTGATCTTAAGTTAACATGAGACGGAGCGAATTTAGCAAATGCGATCAGTATGCTTGTAGGATAGCGGCCTTACGGCCGTTTCCGAAAGAAACACTGAAATCACTGCGCGAGTATTATCGCGTAGGATTGACTTATACCAGCAATGCTCTGGAGGGGAACTCGCTTACCGAAAGCGAAACAAAAATAGTCATAGAGGACGGACTGACTATCAGCGGGAAGCCGCTTCGCGACGTGTATGAGGCGACCGGTCATGCCAAGGCTTATGACTTCATTTATGAGCTTTTGAAGAAACGTCATGTTTTGGAATCTGACGTCCTTAAGATCCATAAGCTTTTCTATTCACAAATTGACAGATCCAATGCCGGAAGGTGGCGCTCAGTCAGAGTTTTCATTTCCGGTTCCCGCAGGACACTGCCGGATCCAGAAAAGATTCCCGGGCTCATGGCGGGATTTTTGAAGTGGATGGAGAGGAATGAAGGAAAACTTCATCCTATCGAGTTCGCCGCGCTTGCGCACCAAAAGTTCGTTTACATTCATCCTTTCGTGGATGGCAACGGCCGCGTGGCGCGTCTTCTGATGAATCTTATGCTGCTTAGGGCGGGCTGGACGCTTGCCATTATACCGCCCGTTTGCCGGCACGAATACATCACCGCTCTTGAAAAGTCCGAGGCCGATCCTTCCCGGTTTGTGCTTTTCGTGCGGGATCGGGTCTGCGAGACTCAAAAAGAGCTTCTGCGCCTGATGGGGCAGTCCATAAACTTACAGGATGATAGAGTAAATCCCGGGGGATATGATAGAGTAAATGATAGAGTAAATTTTAGCGTGGTCGCCAAGGAAATCCTTTCAGCAATTGAAAAAAATCCTGGCTCAAAGACCAGGGAATTGGCCGCGCTTGTGGGGAAGAGCATTCCAACCGTTTCCAGATATCTTAGAATTTTGAAAGACTCCGGAAAAATTGAATTTCGCGGCGCGCCAAAAAACGGCGGATATTTTGCCGTTTGAATGGCAAAAACGGGATGAAAAAGCTCTACTATAACGGCGCTGTTTATGTTGGCGGCGGCGAATTGGCCGAGGCTTTCGTTGTTGAGAACGGAAGATTCGGCCCTGTAGGCGGCAATTCGCTGCTTGAGAGCTATCCTGCGTATGAAAAGACAGACCTCCAAGGTGCTTTCGTCTGCCCCGGCTTCAACGATTCGCACATGCACCTTCTGGGCTACGGATTGATTTTGCGCCAGGCTCCGCTGCATGCGCATACTGAAAGCCTTGCCGACATGTTGGATTGTCTGCGGACTTTTCTCGCAAGGAATCCCTTAAGCGCAGGACAATGGCTGATTGGACGCGGCTTCAACCAGGATTATTTCAAGGGCGCCGCGCGCTTGCCGTCAAGGCGCGACCTTGACGGTGTGTCAAGGGAAGTTCCCATTCTCATAACGCGCGTTTGCGGCCATATGGGCGTCGTTAATTCCAAGGCCCTGGAATTATTGAGTATCGCGGAAAACACCGCCGTTTCAGGCGGAACGATCGATCTTGAGGAAGGGCGTTTTTACGATAACGCTCTCGAGCTTGTCAAAGCCAAGCTGCCACAGCCTTCCAAAGGCGAAATAAAAGAAATGATCGTATCGGCCGTAAAAGAACTCAATTACCGCGGTGTCACCAGCGTGCAGACGGACGATTACTGTGTTTTCAAAAAGATCGCTCCAGCTGTCATAAATGAAGCCTACCGTGAATTGGAAAGGGAAGGAGCGCTCACGGTCAGAATCTGCGAGCAGTGCAATTTCACGACGCTTGAGGAATTGAAAAGCTTCGTTGATTCCGGAGAAGCCGAAAAAGCTTCGGAACTTTTCAGGATCGGTCCAGTCAAACTGCTGGGCGACGGGTCCTTGGGAAGCCGGACGGCGCATCTTACTAGGCCCTACAAGGGGAGCAGCGAATACGGTTTTTCGCTTTTTAGTCCTGAGCGTCTTCAGGAGATGATCTCCTACGCCAACAATAATGGTTTGCAGGTCATTGTGCACGCCATAGGGGACAAATGCTTGGACGAAGTCCTAAATGCCTTCGAAAAGGCCTTGGAAGCGCTTCCAAGGCCCGATCACAGGCACGGCATAGTCCACTGCCAGGTGACAAGGGAAGACCAGCTGGAAAGGATCGCCAGGCTAGGATTGCATGTTTACGCCCAGAGCGTTTTCCTTGATTACGACAATCACATCGTGGAAAAGTTATTGGATCCTGAGCTTTTGAGAACAAGCTACAGCTGGAAAACGCTGATAGGGAAGGGCGTTTCCGTCTCCAACGGCTCCGACTGTCCGGTGGAGGAGCCTGACTGCCTGAAAGGCATCCAGCTGGCTGTCACGAGAACTTCCCTGGACGGCACCGGGCCTTATCTGCCTCATGAGGCCTTCACCGTCGCGGAAGCTTTGGATTCCTTCACCTTCCGCAGCGCGGAAGCGAGCTTTGAGGAAAAGGTGAAGGGCAGGATAAGGGAAGGCCAGTTGGCGGATTTCGTGATACTCGACAAAGATCCTTTCAAAGTCGCTCCCCAAGATATCCGCAAGATAAAAGTCGTCGCCGCTTATTTAGGCGGCCGCAAGCTCTGACCTTATTTCAGAAGAGTGTGTTCCAAAAGGATCTTCACGCCGAGGAGGATCAGAACGATGCCGCCGGCGATCTCAGCCTTGGAGCTGAACTTTTCTCCGATATACTTGCCAAATGAGACACCGATCGCCGAGATCGTGAAAGTGGTGAGCCCGATAAGCATGGCCGGAAGCACGATCGTATCCTGAAGCAGGGAGAGCGAGACGCCGACGGCCAGGGCGTCGATGGAAGTGGCGATGGCAAGCTTCAGCATCGTTAGGAAAGCCAGAGAGGAGGTGAGGCTCTCCTCTTCATTGGAAAGCGCTTCCCTGATCATGTTGACGCCGATGAGGAAGAGAAGGCCGAAGGCGATCCAGTGGTCGAAGCTTTCGATCATTCCGGCGCAGCGGGCGGACAAGAAAAAGCCTATCACCGGCATCAGGAACTGAAATCCTCCGTACCAAAGTCCGATCGTGAGGACGTGCTTTAAGCTGAAGCTCTTTAAGGTCAGGCCCTGGCAGATGGAGACGGCGAAGGCGTCCATGGAAAGACTGACGCCCAGAAGTAGGATCTCAAGCAGGGACATTATTCCTCGCTTTCAGCGCTTTTGGTGGGAGAGCCCAGACCTTTCCCTTTCCACTCGAAGAGTGAGATGAGCTCGAAGTGCTTGGTGTGCGGGAAGAGGTCAAGCGGCTGGATCTTGCTGAGCTGGTAGCCGGCGTTCGCGAATTTGGCGGCGTCCCTGGCGAAGGTCGGCGGACCGCAGGAAATGTAGATGAGACGCTTGGGCTCAAGGTGCTTGACGGCGGAGACGGCCTTGTTGGTCAGCCCGGTCCTGGGAGGGTCAAGGATGCAGATGTCGGGCTTGACGCCTGTTTCCAGAAGGCCTCTCAGGAAGTTTTCCGCGAAGTCCGCGGTGTATTCGCAGTTCGCGAATCCGGCCGCTTCAGCGTTCTTTTTGGCGTAGGCGATGGAAGAGGGGTCTATTTCCACGCCCAAAACTTTTTTCACTTCCTTTGCCAAGGTGAGTCCGAAGAAGCCCGCGCCGCAGTAGACGTCCAGGAGAAGATCGTCCGCTTTGGGCTGGGCGAAATCTTTGACGACCTTGGCGAACGTTTCCAGAAGCGAGGGGTTGACCTGGAAGAAACCGGAATAGGAGTTGAAGAATCTCAGCCCGCAGAAGTCGTAGAAGACGTCCTCGTCGCCTAAGCTTTCCTTCGTTTTGTAGTCGTACGGCTTCGAGGAGACGACGTTGTGGTTGTCCTTGAAATAATAGTAGGGTTCCCCGCTGTGCGTCCTCAGGACCAGAAGCTTGTCCTCCATGCGCATGGGGATCTTCGAGAAATCGTCCTCCAAGGCGAAAATAGGGCACTCTGTCAAGGGGAATATGGTCTTGGGCGCGTTCCTCAGGCAAAAGCCGTAATACGGCTCTCCTGCTTCGTCTACGGCCGGGTGCAGGTCTATTCTGTTGCGGTAATGGGTGGTCTTCGGAGAGGGGAGGGCCGGAAGGATCTCGGGGAGCTCGAGGAAACCGCCTGTCCTGATGAGCAGGTCTTTCAGCTGCTTGACGAAGATCTCCAGCTGGTAAGGGTACTTGATGTGTTGGTACTGGCAGCCGCCGCAGCGTCCGAAGTTCTTGCAGAAAGGCTCCTGGCGCTCGGGGGAAGGTTCTATCACTTCCAGAAGGTCGGCGAAAAGCATCCGGCGCTTTTTGCTGATGATCTTGACGCGCACCTTTTCGCCTTTGATGGCGAAGGGCACGAAAATAACAAGATTGTTGATCCTTCCGACCGCTTCGCCGCCGAAGGCGTTGTCGACGAGGTCCAGGACTATTTCATCTCCAATTCTGACAGCCACAATCTATTCGCTTACGTAGCTGGTGTCGGGGGTGTATTCCGGAACGATCTTGCAGAGCTCTTCTCTGGTCTCCTTTTCGTTTCCGAAGGCCGCCACGTCGATGAGCTCGAGGATCTTTTCTTTCAGTTCTTCGTAATTTTCCGGATTGGTCCTGGTGACCATGATCTTCTTCATCCTGGTCGGCTGTTCGCTGCCGTCGTAGACTAGCTGCTCGTGCATTTTTTCGCCGGGCCTGAGGCCGGTGAAGACGATCTGCACGTCGCTGCCCGGGCGCTTGCCCATCAATCTTATCAGCTGGTTGGCAAGGTCGACGATCTTGACCGGTTCGCCCATGTTGAGAATGAAGATCTCGCCGCCTTCGCCAATGGTCGCGGCTTCCAGAACGAGCTGGGCCGCTTCGGGAATAAGCATGAAGTAGCGCGTCATGTCAGGGTGCGTGACGGTGACGGGTCCGCCCTTTATGATCTGCTCCCTGAAGAGGGGAAGCACGCTGCCCGAGGAACCGAGGACGTTGCCGAACCTAACGGAGATGAATCTCGTCGAACTGATGGTGTTGAGGCTCTGGACGAATTTCTCAGCCACTCTCTTGGTGGCGCCCATGATGGAGCTCGGCTTGACGGCTTTGTCGGTCGAGATCTGGATGAATTCCTCGCAGCCGTGCTTGTCGGCGGCGCAGGCGATCTGGTAGGTGCCCTTGACGTTGTTAAGGACGGCTTCCAGAGGGTTGAGCTCCATGATCGGCACGTGCTTGTAGGCCGCGGCGTGGAAGACGATCTGGGGCTTGTGCTCGGCGAAGATATGGTCGAGCCTGGCTTCGTTCTTGATGTCCGCGATGTAGGGGCAGATCTTCAGTTCGGGGAACTTGGCCTTGAGTTCGCGGTCTATCTGGTAAAGGTTGAATTCGCAGAGTTCCAGAAGGATCAGCTCTTCGGGCTTGAAGAGCGCGATCTGGCGGCACATCTCGCTGCCGATGGAACCGCCGGCGCCTGTGACGAGGACGCGTTTGCCTTTGATCTTGTTCTTGATGGCGGGAAGATCCAGTTCCACAGGATCGCGGCGCAGAACGTCGAGGATGTCGACTTCCCTAAGGTCGGAGACCGTCACTTTGCCGTCCACGATGTCGTTGACGGAGGGGAGGGTTTTATACTTGATCTTAAGGGCGTTGCAAGTCTCGGCCACTTCCTTGATGGCATGGCCTGAGGCGGAGGGGATGGCGATGAAGACTTCCTCTGTGAAAGTCGTGTGGACGATGGTCTCAAGTTGCGCTCTGTTGCCGAGGACGGGGACGCCCTGGATCAGCATACCAAGTTTTTTGGGATCGTCGTCGATGAAGCCGACGACCGCGTATTTCGGCAGATTGGCGTTGATCTCCCTAAGCAGCATGACGCCAGCGTCGCCGGCGCCGACGATCAGAACGTTCTCCTTTCCGGTGCGGCGCCAGGCGAGGAATTCCTTCTTAAGCCGCATGGAGAAACGCATGGTCGTAATAAGCACCGTGGCGATGACCATGTCGCCTAAGAAAATGTAGACGGAATAGTTGAAAGGCTTCTCAGGGATCTTGCTGACAAGGATAGTGACGATGCAGGCGACGAGCGTGCTGACCGAGACGGCTTTCGCTATGTTGACAGCGTCGTGCAGTCCGGCATAGCGCCAGCCGCTGCGGTAAAGGGAGAAGCAGGCGAAGACTACAAGCCTGACGACGACTATGATCGGCAGGCAGTAGGCAAGCATCTCATAGTAATTCGAGAAAGGCTTTTCGGCGCAGCTGGCGTGCACGAAAGTCATGATCAAAAAACTCACGGCGCAAAGCAGGGCGTCGCTGATGACCATCAGCCAGACAAGCGGTCCGCGGTCGGGATTTTTCAGAAAGTTCAGCTTCATGATCTTATTTTTTCAGGCGGTAAATTTTCAGTTCGAATTTTTTATCAATGGGTTCCAGGGAACCGATCTCTATAAGTTTGTCTTTTATGGGAAGGAAAGCCGCGGTGTGGCTGTCGTCCCGGAAATTGACGAGCAAGAAGGCGTTTTCTTTTTTCGCCAGCTGTTCCATGAGTTCCTCGGAAGTCTGCGAGGCCCACATCTTGTGCTTCATGCCGGCGTAATAGGAAAGCTGCTTGAGGCCGTCGGGCTCGATCAAAAGGGACTTTTCGGGAAGGAGCTTTTTGGCGGCCAGCTGTTTTCCGTAAAGCTTTAAGGGAAGGCGATGGCTCTCCAAAGGACGGAAGGCTTTGTAGGTCAGCATTAGGAAGGCCGCGGCGAGACAGAAGGCCAGCAATAGTTTCTGGTATCCTTTCTCAACTCTGAGGTAAGAGGTGAAGATGCCCATGTAGACGGAGAGCACGAAGACCGGCAGGACGATGTGCCTGTTGCTGACCGCGAACTTCGTGGAGACGTAGCGGTAGAAGACGGCACCCATTATCACGATCAGCGCGGCGGAAAAAACGTTTATGGGCGCGCAGAGCTTCAGGGGCTTCTTCGTTATCAGGTAGTAGAGCGCGATGAGAAGCAGCGTCAATCCCACCGGATGCAGCGTCTTCCAGGTCTTGTAGAGGATCTCGTAGCCGAAGAGCGCGCGCTGATGGTCCCAGGCCAGATGCGCGAAGGCGTACTTCATTCTCGCCATCGGGATAGGCTTGCCCTGCGCGTCGTAAATTTCCGCGGAGGGTTTCAGAGGATCGGCCACGTCGTATTTTTCCTCGCCCATGCCCTGGGCGGAGAAGATCTTGTCGAGCCTGGCGAAATCCCACTGTCCTTTCACTACTCTGACGGCGCCGAAGACGGCAGCGGCCGAGACTAGAAGAATGGCCGCGCAGACGAAGAAGATCTTGAACCTGGCCTTGAAATGATTGTCGCGGCCTTTCTCATAGTGCGCCAAAAAGAGCGTAATAAAGGCGACGAACAGAAGCGCCAGCATCTCAAGCCTTATCAGGAGCGCGAGGAAAATGAAGACGAGGCTCAGAGCCAGCTTCTTGTAATCCCAGTTCTCGGGCTCTTCCTTTTCCAGTCCGGTCAGAAGGAAATAGACCGCCCAGAGGCCGAAGCAGATCGCGGGGGCTTCCCTTAGGACCTGGCAGGAGACTTCCGTGAAGATGGGGTGCCAGGCGATGTAAAAGCCTGTGACAAGCGCCGGCAGTTTTCCGAAGATCCTCTTCGCCAGGAGATAAACGGGAACGAGCGCCAGAAGCCCGAAGAAGAAGTTCAGTATGAGAACTGATGTTTCTGCTGAAAGCGAACCAAAGGAGATCTTCTGCAGGCAGGCCGCGAAAAGCGGGAAGAGGTTGAAGGGATAAGCGTTCGTAAAGGCGCCCTTGAATCCAAGCTCCTGGATCTTCTCTATCCACTGAACATAGAGTAGCCCGTCGTTGACGATGACGTACTCCCTGATCAGCAAAAGATAGATCCTGACGATCGCCGCCAGGCCTATGGTCACGGCGAGCCCGTGCTCCGCCAGGAATCTTAAAAATTTGACGCCTTTACTTTCGCTCATCAGGCCGGATTTTCCTTAAGCCATTTCTTAATTTCACTGACCACGATCTTCTGGTCCTCAAGCGAGAGCTTGTTAAAGAAGGGGATGGACATAGAATGATCGCCCATGTATTCAGTCACGGGAAGGTCTCCGCGCTTCCAGCCGTATTCTCTGACGTAGAAAGGCTGCAGGTGGATGGGGGAGAAGTACTGGTTGCAGCCGATGCCGAGGCCGCGCAGATGCGTTATGAGCGCGTTCCTCTGGTCGCCGGTGTACTGCTTGGGAAGCTGGATGACGTAGACGAACCAGCTGCGCTTCAAGTTTTCGGGATCGGGGCAGGGGAGGACCACTTCGGGAAGTTCTTCCTGGAAGAGCTTCGTGTAGCGCGCGGCCACTTCCGCTCTCTTCGGCAGTATCTCGCCAAGGCGGGAGACCTGGACGGTGCCAAGCGCGCAGCTCATGTCGCTGAGGCGGTAGTTGTAGCCCAATCTCGCGTGCGCGAGCCAGCCCATGCCGGCGTCTCTGCCCTGGTTGCGCATGGAGACGCAAAGGCGGGCGATCTCGTCGTCGTCGGTGATTATGATGCCGCCTTCGCCTGTCGTTATCTGCTTGTTGGGATAGAAGGCGTAGAGGGCGCAGTCGCCGAAGGTGCCGGCCATTTTCCATTCATTCCCGTCCTTTATCATGGCGCCGATGGCTTCACATGCGTCCTCGATGACGGCGAGGTTGTGCTTTTTGGCCACTTCCATGACTCTCACCATGTCGACGGGCATGCCGAAGGCGTGCACCGCCACGATGGCTTTGGTCTTCTCGGTGATGGCGCCCTCGATCTGATCGATGTTAAAGTTCATGTCGACGGGATCGATGTCGATGAAGACAGGTTTGGCGCCCTCGAAGATCACGCAGTTGGCTGAGGCGATGAAGGAGAAGGAAGTCGTGATGACTTCGTCGCCGGGCTTAAGCCCCAGCGCCCTGACGCAGAGGTGCAGCCCGGAAGTGCCGGAGTTGACAGCCACGGCGTGCTTTATTCCGGCGTAATCGGCTATGGCTTTCTCAAACTCCGGAAGCTTCGGGCCCAAGCTCAAAGTTCCGGTCCTCATGACGTCCGTCACAGCCTGGATCTCCCTCTCCGTAATATCGGGAGAGGAGAGGGGAATGTGATATTTCGTTTCGCTCATTATTTTAGATCACAAAAGAGGTTTTCTTATCGACAGCCAGGATCGTTTCGGTCATGAGGGCGATGGCGGATTCCACGTCCTTCATGTCGAACAGTTCGACCGGGGTGTGCATATAGCGGTTCGGGATAGAGATCAGCTGGCAGGCCACGCCGCCAGATGAAAGCTGCATAGCGTTGGCGTCGGTGCCGGTGCCGCGGCAGGCCGCGTCGCGCTGGAAACTGATCTTCTTTTTGCCGGCGGTCTTGACGACCAGGTCGAAGAGTTTCGGGTTGATGTTCGGGCCTCTCGTCACGACGGCGCCAGATCCCATCGTCACGTCGCCGACCACGTCTTTGCCGACGCCCGGCATCAAACAGTGGCAGACGTCCACCGCGAAGCCGAATTCCGGCTTGATGCTGCCGGCGGCCGTCACGGCGCCGCGCAAGCCGATCTCTTCCTGGACGGTCGCGACCGCGTAGACGGCCAGATCGCCGAGGTTCTTGCCTTTGAGGTTTCTCAAAACTTCACCGATGATGAAGGCGCCGATCCTGTCGTCCACGCCGCGGCCGACGTAAACGTCGTGGGCCAGATGTTCAAGCGTGTAGCCGTAGGTGATGGGGTCGCCGATCTCGACGGTCTTCTTCAGTTCTTCCTCGTCGTAGATGCCGGTGTCGATCCACATATCGCGGAACTCGGTCGTTTTCTTCCTTTCGTCGGCGGACATGAGGTGGATGGCTTTCTTGCCGATAACGCCGGGGACGTCGCCCTTGGCGGTGTGGATGATGACGCGGCGGCCGGGGATGATGTTGGTGTCAAAGCCGCCCAGAGGCTGGAACTTGATGACGCCGTCGCAAATTGACTGCACCTGGAAGCCGATCTCGTCGATATGGCCGGCCAGCATGACTTTCCTCTTGCCTTTCTCGTTAAGGACGGCGAAGCTGTTGCCGTGCGTGTCGCCGTAGACTTTGTCGGCGAAGGACTTCATTTCAGCGCGCCAAATGTTTCTGGCGCCGTCTTCGTAACCGGTCGGGCTGGGAGCGTTCAGGAGTTTTTCCAGATAGGTCATGCTTGATTTTTTCATTTTTCTTCCTTAGAGTTTATGTTTGAAAGATAAAGATCGTAGATGTCGAATAGGGATTTGGAAACGACTCTGGTGTCGGCGCAGGTCGTTATGAAGTTAGTGTCGCCGAAATAGCGGGGGACGATGTGCATGTGCAGATGCTCCGCGATGCCGGCCCCGGCGATCTTGCCCATGTTGATGCCGATGTTGAGGCCGCCCGCGCCCACGCTCTTCTTGACTATAGCCTGCCACTTTTTGAGGAGCGCGAAGAATTCCGCGTAAGTCTCCTCGTCCAGTTCGTCAAGCGTCTCGACGTGGGAATAGGGGAGTATCAGCACGTGCCCCGGGGTGTAGGGGTAGGTGTTCATGCAGACGAAGCACCTTTTGCCCCTCTCCAGGAGGAGGTTTTCGCGGTCTGAGGCCAAGGGCGCCTTCACTTTCGCGCAAAACACGCATTCCCCGTCCTTTTTCGGCCCGGAGATGTAGGCGCTCCGCCAGGGGGCCCAGACTTCGCCCACCTTGCGCAATGACTTCGCCAGTTCCTCGTTGAGTTCTTTTTCAATATCCATAATTAACTTTATATTTTAGCATAATTCGCTCCTGACAAGATGTTGACATGGATGATAAGATGGAAGTGTTAGGCTTTAGCCTGTTAATTTTTGGAGTGTGTGATATGTCAGAAACAGTATTGAACGTGAACGCGCCGCCCAAGGATCACGTCATGGTCCTGGACGGACAGGGCTGGGTGGGCCTTGTTGAGATGATGGGAAGCGAGACGACGATCGTCAACGCCGCCAGGGTCTCTTTCGGGAAATTCGTTTCCGAAATTACGGAGCGCGACATCATTTTGATGAAGTACCTTCTTGAAAACCGCCACACGAGCCCCTTGGAGCACGTGGTCTTCTCCTTCATCGTCCACTGCCCGCTCTTCGTCAGGAGCCAGTGGCACCGCCACCGCACCTGGTCCTACAACGAGATCAGCCGCCGCTACACTGAGACGGACATCGAGTTCTACGTGCCGCCCATGGTCAGGTCGCAGAGCGAGAACAACCGCCAGGCCTCCGAGGACACGATGTCACAGGAAGCCCAGGCCGAGGCCAGGGAAATGATCAGGAAGGCCAACGAGCAGAGCTTAAAGGAATACGAAGCCCTGCTTAAAAAGGGCGTCTGCCGCGAACAGGCCAGGGGAGTTTTGACTCAGAACGTCATGACGACCTTCTGGGCGACCGTCGACCTGCACAACCTGGCGCACTTCCTGGAAATAAGGGACCACGCCGGCGCGCAGTGGGAGATGGTCCAGTACGCCAGGGCCATAAAACAGCTTATAAAACCGAAACTGCCGCACGTGGCGGAGATAATGCACTGGTGAAACAAAGCTCAGAAATAAAAAAACCATCCCCTTGGGATGGAATTTGGTGGAGAATACCGGGTTCGAACCGGTGACCTCTTGCATGCCATGCAAGCGCTCTACCAACTGAGCTAATTCCCCACGGAAAACGACGACAATAATACTACAAAGAGGAGTAAAAGTCAAATGCCAATTTTCTATCCTATGAAGTTCGCGCCCGTTTACAGGGCCAAGACCTGGGGCGGCCGCTGCCTCACCCGCTTCTTCAACCGCCCGACGCCCGACGTTTCCCCGGTCGGCGAATCCGCTGAGATAATCGACATGCCCGGCATGACAAGTTCGGTCGCGGAAGGCCCGATGGCCGGCATGACGCTTACGGAGCTCTGCAAGACCTATCCTCAGGAAGTTTACGGCCGCCAGGCCAGCCAGTACCAGTACACTGGCTTCCCGGTCGTCTTCAAGTACATCAACGCCGAGGAGGCCCTCTCCATCCAGGTCCACCCCGACGACCGCTACGCCATGAAGTACGAAAACGCCAACGGCAAGTTCGAGGCCTGGTACATCGTGGACGCCAAGCCGAACGCGAGGATCTCCCGCAGCTTCAAGCCCGGCGTCACCGCCGAAAAGGCCAAAAAGGCCATCAGGGAAGGCCGCGCCGAGGAAGTCATCCACTCCTATCCCGTCGAGAAAGGACAATCCATCATCGTTCCTCCCGGCACGATCCACGGCATCGGAAGAGGCCTTATCGTCGCCGAGGTCGCGCAGAACTCCGACATCACCTACCGCGCCTACGACTACAACCGCACTCCCGCCAAGGGCGAAAAGCGCCCCCTGCAGATCGAGAAAGTTCTGGACGTCCTGAAATTCCAGGACCAGAACGATTTCGTCAAGGAAGTGAAGCTTAACAGCCTCTGCTCGAAGATCTGCCTGAACGACTGCTTCTCGCTTTACAAGTATTCCTTCAGGGAGCCCATCCACGACTACACCTATAACCAGTTCAGGCTGCTCTGCAACGTGGAAGGACACGGCACGATCATTTCCCCGGACAGCCTTTTCGAGGATATCGAGTTCCATCCCGGCGACACAATTTTGATCCCGGCCTGCCTCTACGACTTCAGCCTGGTCCCCGCGACGCACTGCGTCATGCTGGAAGTCTTCGGCGGCAAGTTCGACAAGAACGAGGACCGCAAGCAGGCGATGACCCCGCACCCCCAGGGCCAGTTCTAAAGCCGGCGAAAACGAAAAAAAGAAAGGACCTGCTCACACGAGCAGGTCCTTATTTATTATTGGCAGGCGTGCCAGGACTCGAACCTAGAATGGCGGAACCAGAATCCGAAGTGTTACCATTACACCACACGCCTAGATGTCAAAATTAGTGAGGATGATTTTATTATAAAGGGGGCGTAAAGTCAAGTCCCCGAAAGGTGGAAATGCTTCCTCTTTTTTGGTAAAATTCCTATAGTGATAGTAATCTATTTTCTTTAATTTTAAGCTTAAGGAATTTTATGATACCGAGACCGGAACACCCCAGGCCGCAGTTTGAGCGGACTAGCTGGATCAATCTGAACGGGCAGTGGACTTTTACCTTTGATTTCGGGCGTTCCGGCGCCGACAAAGGCAGGGAGCTGTTTTTGAGCAAGGGCTTTGATAGGGAGATCACGGTGCCTTTCTGCCCCGAGAGCCCGCTGTCGGGCGTCGGCTACTACGATTTCATCGAGGGGATGTGGTATCACAGGAAACTTCTTATTCCCTCCGATTGGGAAGGCAAGAGGATAATTCTGCATTTCGGCGGCGTGGATTACGAGTCCGAGGCTTACCTGAACGGAGAATCCGTGGGAAAGCATTTTGGCGGCGCCTGCTCTTTCGCTTACGACATCACCGAGAAGGCCAAATTCGGTGAGGAAATGGACCTCGTCCTGCGCGTGGAAGACGTCATGCGGGTGGGCTTGAAGGGCTCGGATTTCGGCAACGTTGGCTGCACGCATCCTTACGGCAAGCAGTGCTTCGTCTACCAGTCCCACGGCTGCTCGTATACGAGGACCACCGGCATCTGGCAGACGGTCTGGGTCGAGGCGGTGGGCAAGGCCGGATTGGCGGATTGCTTCATGCGCCCGGACATCGACGAAAAGAAACTTTATCTCACGCCCTCTTTCTACGAAGTTCCGGAAGGCTTGAA
>DFCM01000007.1:0-7879 GCA_002366995.1 bacterium UBP3_UBA3054
GAACTGGCGGCCGTGCTTGAAAAAGCGAAGATCCTGATAACCAACGACACCGGCACCATGCACCTCGGCGCCGTCGTGAAAACTCCCGTCGTCGCAATCTTCGGGCCCACCAACTGGCTGAGGACCGCGCCCATAGGCTCCAACAACGTTCTTCTGAGGGGAGAGCACGACTGCCGCAAACACTGCCGGCGGATCTGCGAGAGCGACCACCGCTGCATGAAAGCCGTGACAGTCGAGATGGTCATGAACGCCGCCAAAGAAAAATTACAAGCAACAAAATAAACCTTAAGGACTAATGAAAAAATATCCGCTCGTTTTAGCGCTCCTGCTTGCTTCCGTTCCGTCCCTGGCCGTCCCCGTTTTCCCCATGGCGTCGCCCGAAATAGACGAGGCCAAGCCCTTCTGCTATTACAGCCGCCCGACCGACCAGCTGGGCGTCTGGGACGCGCCGTACGCCTTCATGGTGACCGCGGAAGGCTACCTCTACAACAGGTCTTCCGAACTGATGTTCATGTACGGGCCGGAGTACTTGCCGACGCACAACCGCAACAGAGTTTTCGAGGACGACAAGTATCCCATCATGAGCTATGATATGACGAAGCTTGGCGTGAAATACACTTTCAAGATGTTCGCCTTCACGAAAGAACGCGGCGTCCCCAGAAGCCCGCTCTACTGCTTCGTCAAAGTGACTATGGAGAACGTTACCGACAGCGACAACACGGCTTATTTCGGCGTCGGCACGCGCTACAAAGGTTTGACCAGGCGCATAGACATTAACTCCGCTTATCCTTTCAGCAGAGGCTCCCTCTACGAGTTCAGGGGCAACGCCGCGCTGCGCGACGACGAGGTGATCGCGCTCTACCAAAACGTACCCGAAAGATATATCACGTCCACCATCGACACCATCTACAAAGGCGCTTTCCGCGGCTACGAGGAGGCGGTCCTGGAGACCACCCCCTGGTGTCCCGCCCGCTATGAGATAGCCCTAGCCCCCAGGGAAAGCAAGAGCGTGGTCATACTCTATCCCAACATGCCGACGTCCCCGGACGAAATCGGCGAACTGGAAGCCTACCTCGATCAATCGGTCTTCGACAAAAAGCTCGCGGAAGCCAAGGAAGACTGGGACAAGCTGCTGAACAAGGCCGTTGAGCTGAGACTCCCCGAGAAGAAAGTCGAGAACGCTTTCTACACCAGCCTCATGAACATGGCCATTTCCCGCGACGACCAGGGCGACGGCACCTATTACCAGGGCGTCAACGAGATGCAGTACTACATGTTCGTGCCCCGCGACATGATGTACTTCACCTGGGCCTGGTACTATGCCGGCATGCCGGACGAGGGCAGGAAAGTCGTCGACCAGTACAAGCGTTACCAATTGGAGAACGGCAGCTTTTACATCGACCAGGAGAACATCTGCTCTTACGCCATCCTTATGTGGTACCAGAAGACCAAGGATCTGGAATATCTCAAGGAGATGTGGCCCGTTCTGATGAAGAACTACACCTACACGACCAACATCATCGCCAACGATCCTTTGAAATTGATGCCGGCCATGGGCCCCTACGACAACGAGGGCATCACCGGTCACTACACGGCGCACAATTTCTACAACGCCAAAGCCTTCAGGTACCTTTCCTCCGCCGCGAAAGATCTGGGCTTGGAAGAGGACGCGAAAAATTACCTCGCTTACTACGGGAACTTCTATTCCAATCTAGTCAGCCGTCTCAACGGCTTGGTCGACAAATACGGCTACATTACGCCGGGCATCGACACCGGGACGAACGGCGCGCACTGGGGCAACATGGAGACGAGTTATCCGACCTTCATTTTCGGATCAAAAGACGAGCGCGTCAGAAAGACCATCGACCACATAAGGAAGAACGACTGGAGCGACGAAGGGCTTATCATGTTCCGCGCTCTTGGCTGGGACTGTTTGCACCACTACAACACCATGAAGGCCAGTATGGCCGACCTCTACCTGGGCCGCGACGAGAACGTCATCAAAGACCTTTACGGAGTTCTCTTGCATACTTCCTCGACGCACGCGCTCTTCGAGTTCTGCCTGAATCCCTGGCAGAACCGCGACTTCCTGCACAACGTGACGCCCCACGGCTGGGGCGCCGTGAAGTATCTTTCTTTAGTGAGAAGCATGATGGTCAGGGAAGACGAGAACAGCAACCTCTTCCTTTTGTCCGCCACGGCGCCCACCTGGACGCTGCCCGGGAAAGAGATCACGGCTAAGCGCTTCAATTCGCTCTTCGGCAACGTTGACCTCTTCGTCAAGGGAACAGAGGAAGGCATGAAGATAAGTGTCGCCATCTCTCAGGACGGCGGCGTTTGGGGCAAGCCCAATAAGGTTTTCGTCAAGGTTCCGTATTACGCCTTGAACGCCAAGGCAACGGTGGATGGCAGACCCGCCGAGATCTCTGACGGTCAGGTGGAAGTTCCCCTCGACGTCAGGGAAGTGGTTTTGACCTTCGACCGTCCGGAAGGACCGTACCAGGATTACGCGAGCACCGTCGATTGGTACGTGAAGGAATACGCCAGACGCTTCGCGGAATGGAAAAAAGAGCACCTGACGGAAGCGAATTGGGAATGCTTTCCTGAAAAGGAATTGGAGAAGATGCCCAGACGTCAGCAGAAGAACGCTTCTATGAAAGAAAAGGAAGGCATCATGACTTTCCAGCCCGTCACCGCCTCCTCTTCCGCCAACGGCACCGAAGCCAAGACCATAAACGACGGCATCACCGACGCCAACCAGGCTAAGGCTTGGCGTCCGGCGCCCGGCGAGGAAACGTCCAGCCTCGAGTGCGAACTGAAAGCGGCGGCTTTGGCCGGCTGCGTACGAATCTTCGGCCGCGGCCTCGACAAGCCCGCCGTGAAAGTTTTCGTAGTGAATGAGGACGACGAGGAAGTTTTGGTCGGATCCACCGAAAAGACCGCCATCCCCGTGAGGAGCGACCTCTACGTCTGCCTCTTCCCGGACACCATGGTGAAGAAGGTCAAGGTCGTTTTCGAGGGCGGCGGCTTCACCGTCTCGGAATGCCAGCTGCTTTCTCCCTCCGACGTTTGGCAAAGAGGCGGCCTGAGAGGGGACAAGAAGGGCGGAAATCTGGCCTACGGGCGCCCGGTCTTCACCTCCCCGCACGAAAAAGGCTACGTCGGGACCTTCCTGGTGGACGGCGAGACAACGAGCGAGCCCAACTACTGGAGCGGCGCGCCGCCGCATCCGCAGTGGGCCATAATAGACCTCGGCAAGGCTGAGGAGATCTCCAAGATCAAGACCTACCTCTACTCCCACGACCACCGCCACTACGGCTACTCCTGCTGGATCTCGAAAGATCTCTCCGACTGGAAGGAAGTCGGGAGAATGGACGACCTCTGCAGCAACTACTGCAAGGAAGGCGGCGACACCAATTTCGCCAAGGAACCGGCCCGCTACGTCATGCTCGTCATCGAGAAGAACACGGTCAACGAAGGCGGCCACGCCGCCGAGATCGAAGTGTATTGAGCGATCTTTTTCAGGCCCTCCTTCGGGAGGGCCTTTTTTTGTTTAAAGATGCTGCAAAATTCCTTGAACGGAATATCACTTTTTGATATAATAACCACTAATTTTATTTTTATGTAACATTCGCGTTAATGGAAACAAAATGAGATCCGCTTCAATACTCGCAGCCCTCGCCTTGCTTACGGCCTCCTTTGCCCTCGCTCACCCGATGGTCTCGCCCGAGATCGACATCGAGAAACCTTTCTGCTATTACAGCAGGCCCACGGACCAGCTGGGCACCATGGACTCTCCCAAAGGCT
This sequence comes from bacterium UBP3_UBA3054, assembly GCA_002366995.1. Lineage (GTDB taxonomy): Bacteria > Auribacterota > UBA3054 > UBA3054 > UBA3054 > UBA3054. The sequence continues at coordinate 3,808 of DFCM01000007.1, forward strand.
TCATGGTCACGGCGGAAGGGTACCTTTACAACAGGGCGGCGGAAATGATGTTCATGTACGGCCCGAAGCTCGATCTTGTCCAGAACCGCAACCGCTATCTGGAAGACAACATCTACCCGATCATAAACTACTCAATGGAGAAGATGGGGATAAAGTACTCCTTCAAGATGTTCGCCTTCAACCTTGAGCGCGGAGTCCCGAGAAGCCCCCTGTACGCCTTCACGAAAGTGACGATGGAGAACGTCTCCACGAGCGACGGCGTCGCGTTTATCGCAACCGGCTTGCGCCACAAAGGCGTGACGCCGCGCATAGAAGCCAGCAGGAACTACGCGTTCCAGCGCGAATCGACTTACGAACTTAGAGGCGACGCCGTTCTGCGCAACGACGAGATCCTGGCCGTTTATCCTCAGGACCCCTCCAGGAAGATCTCCGCCACCATAGACCATCCTTACGAGGGAACGTTCAAAGGCTCGCAGTACGCCGTGACCGAGACCACCCCCGTCTGCATCGCCGACTATTCCATCGACCTCAAGCCCGGCGAGAGCAAGAGCCTCGTCTTCCTCATGCCCAACGCTCCCACGAACTGGGCGGCGGTCGGCACCATGCTGAACCTCATGAAGGACCCGGAAGCCTTCGATCGTAAACTTAGGGAAGTCAAGGAAGACTGGGATCAGCTGCTTCTCAGGGCCGTCGACCTCAAGATCCCCGAGGAAAAAGTCCAGGCCACTTTCTGGACCAGCCTGATCAACATGGCTATAGCTCGTGACGACGAGGGCAACGGCTACTATTCCCAAGGCGTCAACGAAATGCAGTACACCGGCTTCTTCCCCAGGGACTCCATGTATTTCAGCTGGTCCTGGCTCTTCGCGGGCTTCCCCGAGGAAGGCAAAAAGGTCGCCACCTATTACGAGAAGACGCAGCACGACGACGGCCGTTTCTTCAACGACCAGGAAAACATCGGCCCCTACGCCATTCTCATGTGGTACTACAAGACGAAGGACAGGGATTACCTCGACAGGATGTGGCCGCGCCTCGTCAAGAACTTCAACTACGTCACGAACATCATAGAAAACGATCCTCTGAAATTGATGCCGGCCATGGGCCCTTACGACAACGAGGGCATCACCGGCCACTACACGGCGCACAATTTCTACAACGCCAAAGCCTTTGAGATGATGGCCTCCTGCGCCAAGGAATTAGGGCAGGAAGAGGAATCGAAAAAGTACCGCGCCTACGCCGACAATTTCATCTCCAACATGATGTATCATGTCAACGTCGCCATCGCGACCAACGGCTTCATTCCTCCCGGCATCGACACCGGAAAGAGCGGCGCGCACTGGGGAAATATGGAAGCGAGCTACCCGACGTTCGTCATGGGAAGCCATGACGAGCGCGTCAAGAAGACCATCGACTACATCAGGGAAGTCGACTGGAGCGACGAAGGGCTCATCATGTTCAACGCGCTAGGCTGCAACTGCCTTCATCACTACAACACGATGAAAGCCTCCATGGCCGACCTTTACCTCGGCCGCGACGAGAACGTGATCAAGGACCTCTACGGCGTCCTTTTGCATACCTCTTCGACTCACGCCTTCTTCGAATTCTGCCTTGACCCCTGGAGCAACCGCGACTTCGGCGGGAACTTCACGCCCCATGGCTGGGGACACGTGAAGTATGTTTCTTTGATCCGCAACATGCTCGTCAGGGAAGACGAAGTCAGCAACCTCTACCTTCTGTCCGCCGTGGCGCCCGCCTGGACGCTGCCGGGAAAAGAGATCGTGGCCAGGCGCTTCAACACGCAGTTCGGCAGCGTCGACCTCGTCGCCAAGGGAACCCCGGAAGGCCTGAAGGTCGACCTCAAGCTCGATCAGGAGGGCGGCGTCTGGGGCAAGCCTAGGAAAGTTTTCATCAAGGTCCCGTACTTCGCCCTGAGGGCCAGCGTCTCCGTCGACGGCAAGCCGGCAGCTATAGGGCCCGACAACTACGTCGAGATCCCGCTTTCCGCCCGCGAAGTGATAATGGATTTCAAGCGCTCTCCCAAACCGGTCGAGACTTACAACACGACCGTCAAGCGCTTCATAAAGGAATACGCCAAACATTTCGACAGCTGGAGAAAGGAAAACGCCTTCACGCCTCTCTGGGAATGCTTCCCGGAAAAGAGCCTCCAGAATTTCGACGAGCGACAGATCAGGGATCAGCAGCTGAAGAGCCTGGAAGGCTTGATGACCTTCCTGCCGATACTCGCTTCCTCTACGGATGAGAAGTGCGACTACAGGGCCATCAACGACGGCATCGCCAACGACAACACGCCGAAGTTCTGGCGCCCCGCCTCCGACGACAAGGAGCCCTGGTTCGAATGCAATCTTGACGAGCCTACTCAGGCCTACTGCGTGAAACTCTTCGGCAACAACATCGCCGAAGCCAAGGCCAAGATATACGTCACCAAAGCGGACGGCGAGGAAATGCTGGTGGGCGATTCCGCCGCGCCCGAGCTTCCCATCCACGGAAAACTTTTCGTCTGCACCTTCAAGCAGACGCAGATAAAGAAAGTAAGAGTCACATTCGAGGGCAGAGTCAACCGCATCTACGAATGCACGCTGCTAGGGGAGAGAGACTGCTGGCACCAGGGCATCCCGAGGATGCCCGGCAAGGTCGGCAATCTCGCTTACAACTGTCCGGTCTTCACCTCGCCATCGGAAAATCCGACGGAATCGCAGTTGGTCGACGGCGACACGGACTGCGCCACCTCCATGTGGAGCGGCGGCGCGCCCCATCCGCAGTGGGCGATAATCGACCTCGGCGAAGAAACGGAATTCTCCAGACTGCACGCCTATTTCTTCCATGACGGCCAGCGCCGCTACAGCTACCGCTATCTAGTTTCTCCTGATCTGCATTCCTGGACCGAGATCGGCGGCAAGGATGACTGCTTAGCCGTAAAAGACGGCGACGAGGTCATGGTGGAGCCGGTCAAGGCCCGCTACGTCATGATTAGGATCGACAAGAACACCGACAATCCGGCCGGCCACGTGGCGGAGGTCGAGATCTTCGCCAAATAGGGGAGAAGGCCTTGACTTTATTCCTGCCATTGCTTATAATGAAAGTGATAATCATTCCTACTTTTTTATGAGCAGACAGAAAGAAGTCATACTTGGAGTTTTGCGCGCCCAGAGGTTTCATCCAACCGCTGACGAGATCCTTTTGAGAGCCAGGCAGAGAATGCCGGCCCTGGCCTTGGGCACGGTCTACCGCAACCTCAAGGCGCTCTGCGACGAGAAAAAGATCCGCAGGATCCCTATGGAGGACGCTCCCGACCGCTACGATGGCTTTGTAGAGCCCCACGACCACCTTGTTTGCACGGTTTGCGGCAAGGTCTATGACGTACCGCCCCTCCAGAGCAAAGAGGCCTTAGAGGCGAAATTAGCCACGCGCGTGGACGGTTACGAACTGAAAGTCTATTTCACCTGCCCGAAGTGTCAGGCCAAAAACTGAGGTGCTTATGCCGTTAGACCCCCTTGCCAAGATCACCTACGGCCTCTTCGTGGCCGCGACCAAAGATGAGACAGGCCGCGACGTCGGCTGCATCGTCAACACCGCCTGCCAGGTGACGGTCACTCCGACTATGGTCTCGCTCACGGTCAACAAAATGAACTACACCGCCGGCGGAATAGAAAAGAGCGGCGTCTTTACAGTCAGCATGCTTGACACTACGGCCAATTTCGACCTGATCAAGAATTTCGGCTTCCAGAGCAGCAAGGACGCAGACAAGTTCAACGGCATCGAAACGGAAAGGGCGAAAAACGGCGTTGTCTTCCTGAAAAAGAACGTCTGCGCTTACGTCAGCTGCACCGTCAAGCAGGTCATCGATCTGGGAACGCATCTTTTGTTCATAGGCTTGGTCGAAGAGAGCGGAAATTTGTCCGAGAACGATCCCATGAGCTACGCTTACTACCACGCGAATGTCAAGCCGAAGCCCGAGCGGCCGAAGGGCTCGAAGAAAGTCTGGCGCTGCAAGATCTGCGGTTACGTGTACGAGGGTGAGAATCTGCCTCCCGACTTCATCTGCCCGCTGTGC
>DFCM01000007.1:7963-8695 GCA_002366995.1 bacterium UBP3_UBA3054
AAGCACGGCGCGGCGGATTTCGAGCTTGTGGAAGCCTAAGATATTTTTACCTACTATCTAAAACTTAAAAAGGAGAAATTATGAACCTCAAAGGCACCAAAACTGAAGCCAATCTTCAGACCGCTTTCGCGGGCGAATCCCAGGCCCGCAACAAGTACACCTACTTCGCCTCCAAAGCGAAAAAGGACGGCTATGAACAGATCGCCAAGATCTTCCTCGAAACCGCCGAGAACGAAAAAGAGCACGCCAAGCTCTGGTTTAAACTCCTGAACGGCGGCATCGGCTCCACGGCTGAGAACCTTGAAGCCGCCGCGGAAGGCGAGAATTACGAATGGACCGATATGTACGCCACTTTCGCCAAGGAAGCCAGGGAAGAAGGCTTTGAAGCCATCGCCAAGCTTTTCGACGGCGTCGCGGCGATCGAAAAGACCCACGAGGAACGCTATCGCAAGCTCTTGGCCAACGTCAAGGAAGGCTTGGTCTTCTCCAAAGACGGCGACATGGTCTGGGAATGCGCCAACTGCGGTCACCTTCATTTCGGCAAGAAGGCTCCGGAAGTTTGTCCGGTCTGCGCACATCCGCAGGCTTACTTCAAGCTTAGAGCCGAAAACTATTAAGCTTTCAGCTTAAAAAAGAGACAGGAGGCTTTCGCCTCCTGTCGGGGGGGATTTGTCTCGGTTTAAGGATGCACTGAGATAAGTAGAGAAAGTCCAACCGAGACATGGGGGGAAT
>DFCM01000005.1:0-1616 GCA_002366995.1 bacterium UBP3_UBA3054
TCCACCAACGCCAAATGCCGCGTGGCCGACACCTGGACGAAGATCAGGCGCTACGCCGCCAGATACCGCTGCAATCCCGTCATTCCCGACGTGGACGGACTCATTTGCAACGAAGAGTTCGAGTATCCCGACGGCATGGGCCTTATGTGGCAGGAGGGCGGCGAAGGTTTCTGCACGCCCTGGGAGAATTGCAACACAAGTATTTTCCAGACCGTTTCCGACACCATGGAAAGGCCGGGCTTCCACAGAGGCGGGGTGCTGAGGATCAATAACGTCAACGCCGGTTCCGAATCGGTCAGGCGCTTTATTTTCTGGGGCCGCAACATCAACGGCGACTATCACTACAGCAGGACGAACTTTTGGCTGAGGAGCACCCTGAACATAAAGAATGAGAATTTGTTCTACATTTACTTGGGCAGTCTCCCCATTCGATTCGGCGATGGCAGGATCAGGATCATAAACGGAAACACGGGCTTGACGTATGAATACGACAAGACCTTCAGCGTTCTTGTTCACTTTGAAATGGGTCCCCAGGACACCACGGTCAGCATTTGGAAAGATTACGAGGGAGAGACCGAGCCCGATCCTTCCAGCGCCGCTTTTACCCTGGAAGCCAGCAACACCTCTTATTTCGGCAACTACCGTTATCTCACGCTTTATTCCATGAACAACTTTCAGGGCGAACTGGATGATCTGAGGATGGGCTTCACTTACGAATCGCTTGATCCTCCGGAACGGCCCATGGGCTTTACGATCGTTCCCGGCGGCTACACCAACGACTACATCAGGATGGTCTGGCGCAACGTCACCGAGCCTGAAAGTTTCGAGATCTTAAGATCAACGGTCAACGATCTCGACACGGCGGTCTCCATTGCCACTCTGGAGGGCGGCACGGCCGGCTACAAGGACACACATGTGGACGGCGGCGTCACGTATTACTACTGGCTGAGAGCCAATTACTCCGACCACGTCTTCACGACGCTCGTTAGGAAAGGTGTCGCCGGCATCCCTGTTGACACGGTGGAAGCCAACGGCGAATACACCATAGGCCAGGGACAGATCGCGCATCTTACCGCCAAAGGCACCACTGGTTATCTTCCGATGATCCGCTGGACGGTCGGAGATTTCGACACGGTCTTTTTGACCAACCATTACGACTACGCCTTCAACGAAAGGATCATCATGACGCCGGGCGATTACCCGGTTAAGATCGAAGTGACGGAGCAGGAAGTACAGACCGACATTCTCGAGGACACCACGGTGCTGCACGTCACCAACAGCTATCCGCACGTGACCTTCGAACTGCAGACCGAAGATCCCATGGCCGGCAAGCCTCTCATTTTCAGGGCCTATCCCACCGACCCGGGCACCAACGACATCCTGACCGTCAGATGGCGCTTCTCGTCCGATGCGGAATGGAGTCCCTTTACCAACAGCTACTACGCTGCGCACGTTTTCCCGGAGGAGGGAAGATATACCGTCGAGTGCGAAGTTATGGATAACTACGGCGCCGCCACCGTGACCAGCAAGGAGTTCGTTTTTGGCGCTGCTTCGGCCATCCCGGTGATCCCGGCGGTGCTTGCCATGGACAACGGACATTCCGCCGTGCTGCTTCT
>DFCM01000005.1:1765-2205 GCA_002366995.1 bacterium UBP3_UBA3054
ACCGCTTATCCCTCCAGCGGCACGGTTCCCGGCGAAGCCGGCGGCGTCACGCCGGTCCTTATCAAGCTCCAGCACCAGACCACGGGCGGCACGGCCGGCAACTACACCATCAAGGTCATAACGGGCGAGGATATCCACTCCGTGACTTTGAGGGTGCCTTACTCCGAATGCCAGCTGTCTATCCAGTCTCCTGACATGGTGAAGAACAAAGATTACACGCTCTTCTCGGCCTTAGGAAGCCAGGACGATTACAATTACCGCTGGCTAGTTGACGGCGAGGACGTGAGCGGCATCCTGCGCGGACTCCTCTGGAGAGGAACGCTTGTCAGGACGCCTGGCGACCACAGCCTTGTGCTGCAGGCTTTGAAAGATGACGAGACGGTGGTCAAGACCGTGACCAACTCGCTTTACATCGCCTCCCGGGATCCGGAAGTTTACCT
>DFCM01000005.1:2348-2515 GCA_002366995.1 bacterium UBP3_UBA3054
AACGGCAGGGAAGAGGCGAGTGTCCGTTACAACTGGGACGACGGCAACGGCTGGACCGTCTGGCAGGAACCCAAGGAGATCTCCCATACCTTCGCGAAAGGCCGGACCTACTTAGTCCAGTGCCAGGTCAAAGTCGGCCAGCAGAACAACGCCACCTCCACCAAGCT
>DFCM01000073.1 GCA_002366995.1 bacterium UBP3_UBA3054
AAATAAAAACTTTTTTCATAGCCTATTTGAACTGCTTCGCCAGGTCAAGCAGATCCATCCAGGAAGAATGGAGGTGGACGGGAAGCTTGATATGGCTGTTGTCGTTGGCGCCCTCGAGGTCGAAGGTCACTATCGTCACCTTGTTCTCGTAGGCGAGCTCCACGGAGGCCGTCTTGTAAGGATATTTTTTCAAACGGGAAGCAAGGATGTTCGCGACGTCTTTCCCGTACCCCGCCTCCATGCCCTGCAGGTACGTCTCGGCCTGCCCGAGGGTGAAAGTCCCCTGTTCGTTGGCGTACAGTTTCCCTTTCAGCGCCTTAACGTATTTGCCGAAAACCGCCGTGTGCAGCTCCCCGCTCAATCTTCCGTCCATACGGTTCTGCTTCAGGTCGAAAAGGTCGCAGAAGAGGCCGATGTCGATATCCTGGCTCTTGAGGTCAAGCTCAAGGTACGGCAGATAGGAATCCTGACCCTGGACTTTCCTGGAGGAAATGTCGACGCGGCCGGTGAACTGTCCGCGCATGGTGGAAAGGTAAAGGTTGCTCAAAACAAGGCCGTTCTTCTTCAGGTGAGTCACCGCTTTCGATTCCCTGAACTCTATCGTGTGCGGCGCCAGGTTCGTTAAGATTATGGCGCTGCAGGAGCAGTCGAAGCCGCCCTTTATGGTGTGGAAAAGCCAGGAGGCCTGGGAGGTGTAGTTGGCCCTTTCGTTTAGGAAATTTTCGGTCTTGAGATCGGCCCTGAGGGTTAGATTGGTGACTATGATCTTCCCCATCATAGCCTCCATGTTTTTGATCCGCATGGCGAGCTTGGAGCTTATGTTTGTAAACGCCTGGGGAAGATCCTTGGGATAGGCGTTCCTCAAAAGTCTCCAGTCCACGCGGGAGCTGAAATTCATGGTCGACTTCACTTCGTCCATATAGACGGTCCTGCGGTCCATCCCGGCCAGGTCCAATATCTCGCCCGTGCTCTTTCCCTTGCACTCCAACTTCACGATGTTCCCGTCCAATCCTCCGGTCAAAACAAGCTTTGTGTTCTCGCCTTCAGATGGCATCAAAGTTTCGGAAACGGCCGTGAAAACGGAGCCTGTCAGCGAATAATGGCTTCCCTCGTAGGCGTTGGCAAGCCTTCCGGACAATGTGAGCGTAATCTTAGGCTCGTTCAGGCGGACTTTCACGCCGTCAAAGCCGACGTTAAAAAGGAAAGGCGTCCTTATAAGCTCCTCGTAATTTCTGGGCGAAGAGTCCTCTTCTTCCTTAGAGCTGTCAGCGATCTCGAAGACAGCGTTGGAAACGTAGGCGTCGATAAAGCAGGCCTGGGGGTCTTTCTCCCTCATTCCCTTGAAGGAATGTATGGTCGCGCCTATGACCGCGTGGTCGGCCGAAAGGAAAAACGCCTCGTTCGTGTAACTGGCGTTTTTCACCTTGACGCCGGGCGGCCAAAGGTTAAGGGATATCTCCTCTATGGAAAGTCCCGGCACGTTCTTCAGAACGTACATCGGGTTATGGAAAACAAAGTAGAGCCCGGCGGCAGCCAGCGCGATAAGGATCAGAATAAACAGAAAGAATTTTTTCATCTTAAGATGTTCATGTGAGCGTTTTGACCGCGCAGACCGTAAATTCCGGATACGCGTTCCCAATTTTGGAAGCGGCCTCAGCGGCCGCCGCAAGATCTTTGAAAAGCCCGAAGAAAGCGCTGCCGCTGCCGCTCATGGAGACGTATGGCGTGTAAGTTTCCATCATCTTTCCGACGAGACCGACCTTGGGCTCCAGCTCCGCGGCGGGATCTTTCAGGGCGTTGCCAAGAGCCGCGCCGACGTCAGTCCAGCTTCCGCTTTCATACGCTTTAAGAAAAGCCTTAGGAGAAAGGGATACCCTTTCTCTTTCATCATACTTGCGGTAGACCGCCGCGGTCGGCAGACTCTCCTTCGGTTTCACGACCGCGAGGAAAAGCTCCCTCGGCGCAAGCTCCGTTATGACTTCCCCTCTTCCCTTGCAGAGCGCCGCCGGAGGGCCCAGGAAGAAAGGCACGTCCGAACCTAGGGCAAGCGCCAAAGAAAAAAGCTCTTCCTTTCTCAGCTCAAGCTTCCAGAGCTCGTTGAGGAAGACCAGCGTTCCGGCCGCGTCGCTGGAACCGCCGCCCAAGCCGGCGCCAGTCGGGATCCTTTTTTTCAGGAGAAGATCGGCGCCCAGCTCCTTCTTTCCGGCATATTCCCTCAAAAGTTTCGCGCTCTTCATGACAAGGTCGTCCTCGGGATCGGCAGTCGCCGGGATATCCCTCGCGAGGGTGAGCTTCCCGTCGGAGCGGACCTTCGCTTCCAGTTCGTCGCAAAGCCCTATTCTCTGCATGACGGTCGAGATGGCGTGGAAGCCGCCGGGCAGAAGCCCGTCGACAGAAAGGAAAAGGTTGACTTTAGCGGGGCAGCAGTAAGGCATAAGCTAAAAAAAGAAGCCGCGCTTTGAGCACGGCTTCAAGTATCCTATACTAGCCTATAGGCAGGCGAACCAAAAACCGGCCTTATTTGTTCTTCTGGCGGTTCTTGCGTAAGCGTTTTTTGCGCTTATGCTTGTTCATTTTGGATTTGCGCATCTTGCGTCCACAAGGCATAGCTAAACTCCTGTTTGGGTTTTAAGTTTACGTATCAATTTTAGTTAGGGGCTATTATAGCATAATCCCCCTCAAAATCAAACAAGGGTCAGCGGGCGCCTTTGTAGTGGGGCTTGTACTCCCTGTTCCAATTGTATTTCCTCTGGTGGTCGAACCAGATAACGTCAACGTTGCTGTAGCCGTTGATGTTGAGGAAAAAGCGCACCCGGCTGTAATCCTGGAGGTACTGCTTGGCTATCCCCTGGAGGTTCACCACGCCGGTTTTGCAGTTGACCTTGGCCTTGGCGTTGCCGGATTTGATGGAGAGCTGCCGGAGGTTTTTGGAGACCTTCATGTTGTTCAGGAAAGTCAGGGCCTGCCAGCGGATCTCGTCATCGTTGAAAGCGAAGGAGGCGTAGACCGCGTTGGTCTTGGGCTGTATGACCTTGGCCAGGTCGTCGGGATCGATGACGCACTTCATCTTCACGTAATAATTCTTGTTCTGGGAAGCGTTCACGACCTGCATCCCCAGGTTCTTCTTTCCGGGAAGGATGCCCAGAAGCTGTATGCTGTTGGCTTCCAGCGTCCCTTCGTATACCCCGGTCTCGACTCCCGGCCAGCTGTTCACGACAACGTAAGTATCCACCGCGTTGGTCTCGGCGTTCACGGCGTAAAGATAATAGCTGCCCTCGTCCCTCAGGTCCCTTGCCACTATGGCCTGCATCCCCGCCAGGGAGGAATTCATGTACTGGGGGTTGTCCGTTTCCAAACCCTTGCAGCCCCAGTCCGGATTCGGGTCGGCTTCCGGGAAGTCCGGCACGTGGAAGGAGCGGCTGCAGATGACGCGCTCGCTGGCGTTGGTGTCGCTGGCGACGTGCACCAGGGCCATATAGACGCCGTCGTTTAGCGGCATTGCCAGTTCGTATTTGTATCCGAAGGACGCCGCGGCGCAAAGGAGCGCGAAAGAAAACAGATAAATTTTTCTCATACTTCTATTTTAGCACTTTTTTGGAAGATTTGAGCCTTTTGTCCCCCAGCGCCGGCTCCTCTGGCCAGTTGTGCTTCGGGTAGCGACCCTTCAGTTCCTTCCTTATCATGGGGTAGGAATTCTTCCAAAAATTCGCCAGGTCGGAGGTGACCTGGACAGGGCGTCCAGCCGGATTCAGAAGCTCTATTCTCAATTTGACCGCTCCGCCGGCTATGGAAGGATTGTAGTCCATGCCGTAGAAATCCTGCAGGTAAGAGGAGAGCGTGGGATTATCGGGGTCGCTGTAGTCGATCTTGGCGCTCCTTCCGGACGGCAGCGGCAAAGTCTTGGGAAAAAGCTTTTCTATTTCCCGGCTTCTCGAGCCCAACCTGCTTTTCAGGGCGGTCAAAAGATCCGCTTCCGCCGCCTGATCGAAAGAATTGAGTCCGGAAAGCGCAGGCAAAAGCCATTCCCTGGCATCCGTCGCAAGCTGTTCCCTATTGTATGACGGCCAGTCCGAACCTAATTTTACGTGGGCGCACTCCGCCCTTTCCACAAAAGAGCTGGCGGCATCCGTCCATTTCAAAGGCCTCAGACCTTCCTCCAGGAGTTTTTCCAGAAGAAGCGCGCTTTCCTCTTCACTTCCCCCCTTCTTCTCCTCGCGCTTTACGGTGATCTCGCCGAGTTTCGTCTCTTTTACGGTCAGCGCTTTTTTTCGCTTCTCTTCCCAAATGATCTTTTCTTGTACTGAGAAAAACGAAGCAAAGTCCTCCGTGATCTCAGATAATGTCAGCTCGGCGGCGGAATGGATCTTCGCGTTGCCAGTCTTCCCTTCCAGCGAAGCGGCCGCGATGTATTCGCATCTGGAGAGCCCGCCCTCGAAAGTCAAAGCGCCGCCTTTGCCGTTTCTCAGCAAAAAGCTCCCGCTTTCCCTTTTCTGCGCTATGCGATCGGGAAACGCCCAGGAGACGAGACGGCCGGCCGGCATGTTTTTCCTGTCTTCCCCGGCGGCCTTCATGAGCCTTATCAGCCTTTCCGAGGAACGCTCGGCGGTCTGTGATAATTTTCCCTTCAAAAGCGCTTCCAAGTCTCCCCTGACCATCTCCCCGCTTTCTAATAAAGACGCCAGCCTGGCGGCTTTCCTCAGCGCTCCCTCAAATTTAGCGCGCAGCAGCATGCTGGCAAGGCGCGGGTGAAGCGGAAGCGCTTCCATCCTTTTCCCCTTCTCCGTCGCTTTGCCGTCAGTATCAAGCGCCCCCAAGGAGATCAGCAGTTCCCTGGCCTGATCCATCATTTCTTTTTTCGGGGAGACCGGCCACTTCAGGCGATCATAATTTTTTTCGCCCCAGACGGCCAGGGAAAGGCAGACGGAACTAAGGTCGGCTCTCGCGATCTCGGGCTCCGCCGCCTGCGGGCGGGAATTCTCCGTGCCTTTTTCCCAAAGCCTGATGACGCGGCCGGGAGCCGTCCGCCCGGCGCGGCCCGTCCTCTGGGTCACCGTTCCAAGGTCCGAGGAACGCGTCTCCAACCGGTCGATCGCGGAAGCGGGATCGTAAACGGAAAAACGGCTGAGACCGCTGTCGACCACACAGCGCACGTTGGGAACGGTCAGGCTGCTCTCCGCTATGGCGCTGGATAGGATCACTCTTCTCCCCTCTCCCGGGAAAAGCACTCTGTCCTGCTCTTCTTTTGTCAGCGACCCGTGCAGCGTCAGGATCTCGACGCCCCCGATAATTCCCAACGCTCTCCTGGTATTTTCTATTTCCGCCAGTCCGGGGAGAAAAACAAGCACGTCGCCCTCCGCTTCGTTAAGCAAACGTTTCACGGCGCGGGACGCGGCGGCTTCCAGCTTCTCGCCGTAATTGGGCGGCAGATACCCAATTTCAACAGGGAACATTTTCCCGGGGACGCTGAGCGCTTTGAAAGTGTTGCAGCGCTCCAAAAAAGAGGGATCCGGCGTGGCGGACATCAGAAGCAGCCTGAGGTCGGGCCTGAAATTTTCCTGAACTTCCATGGTCAAGACAAAGCCAAGATCGTTCTGCAGGCTGCGTTCGTGAAACTCGTCGAAAATGACGACGGAATAATCCTTGAGTTCCGGGTCGTTCTGGATGATCCTGGTGAAGACGCCGTCCGTGACTATCTCTATCCTGGTTGATCCGGAAACTTTCGTGTCAAGCTTCGTGCGGTAGCCGACCGTGCCTCCCGGCTCCTCACCAAGATAACTGGACATGATTGAGCAGGCGGCTCTGGCGGCCAGCCTCCTCGGCTCCAGCATGATTATTTTTTTCGAAACGAAGGGGGCGTCCAGCAGAGCCAATGGAACGAGCGTGGTTTTTCCCACGCCGGGCGCGGCCTCGAGGAGCGCGTTGGAAACGGACAAAGTTTCCGTCACCTTATCAAGGTGACTGAAGATCGGAAGAGCCTTAAGCTTTTCCGGCCACTTCATTCATTCCTTCTCCCTCTGCGACAGGGAAAATTCGCAGCCGCAGTAGTTCTGACGGTAGAGTCCGTATTCTTTAGACAACTCCACGCTGTGCTTGTATCCGTCCTTTTTCTTGAAATCGAACTTCAAAAAATTGGGAAAAGCTTCCCCCACTTCGAAGAGCGTTTTGGAATTCTTGTAAGGGCTGACGGTAAGGGAAGTGGTGAATTCCAATCCTCTGGCGGAAGCGAATTCATACGCTCTTTTCAGATTGAAAGCAAAGCAGAGGCGGCAGCGCTCCCCTCCTTCGGGATCGGTTTCGTGGCCCTTCACCGCTTCCAGCCAAAGCTCATGGTCCCAGTGGTCGCAGACCGCCTCCACGCCCAGGATGCCGGCCAGTTTTTTTACGTTCTCCCAGCGCCTGACGAATTCCTCGAAAGGACTGATGTTGGAATTGGAATAAAACAATACAGGCTTTTTCCCGGCGTCAGCCAGAACGTAGCAGCAATGGCTGGCGCACGGTCCGCAGCAGGTATGCAGAACGCACTTATCCATTGTTCTTTTTGTTTTCTATCTCCACCATTTTCCAGCGGCACTTCTTGCCGTTGGTGGTCTTGGGAAGATCGTCGACGAACTCCACTATCCTCGGGTACATGTACGGCGCGGTATTCTTTCTGACGAAGCTCTGAATGTCTTTGCCAAGGAGGAAGGAAGGTTCGAAGCCGGGCCTCAATTGCACGAAAGCCTTGACCACGAAGCCCCTCATCTTGTGCGGAACGCCGATCACGATGCTGTCGGCCACCGCCTCGTGCTGCTGCAGGGCTTTCTCGACTTCCGCCGGGCTGATCCTGTAGCCGGAGCTCTTGAAAACGTCGTCGCTGCGCGAGACGAACCAGATGAAGCCGTCCTTGTCCTTTATGCCGAGGTCGCGGGTATAGTACCAGCCGTGATGGAAGACTTCCTTGTTCATCTCTTCCTCGTTGAGATACCCGTGGAAAAGTCCGGGAGGCCACTTCCCTTCCATGCAGACGGCGATATTGCCTTCCTTGTCGGGGCCCAAGCGGTTGCCTTCGTCGTCGACGATGTCGACGTCTAGACCCGGAATGGATCTGCCGAGGGAGCCGATCTTGTGCTGCTCGCCGGGCAGATTGCCTAAAAGGATCGTGCTCTCAGTCTGGCCGTAGCCTTCGTAGATGTCGAGACCGGAAAGCTCCTTCCACTTGTTGGCGTCGGGAATGCTCAAAGCCTCGCCCGCGGCGGTCGTCACCTTAAGGGAGGAGATGTCGTATTTCTTGACGTCCTCGGCGATCAGAAGACGATAGACCGTGGGAGGCGCGCAGAAGTTCGTGATATGGTATTTCTCGATGTTTCTCAAGATATCCTTGCCGTCGAAGTGGCCCTTGTACTCGTAGACGAATATGCAGGAGCCCGCCATCCACTGCGCGATGAAAGCGCCCCAGCAGAGCTTGCCCCAGCCGGTGTCGGTGATGGTCCACTGCAAGGACTCCGGAGTCTCCCTGTGCCAGAGCTCGCTGGTGGCCAGGTGCGCCCAGGCGTAGAGATAATTGTGCCTCACCATTTTCGGAAGTCCGGAAGTTCCTGAGGTGAAGTACATGATCATCGGGGAAAGGATGGTGGTGTCGGCGGGATCTTTGAATTCCGCGGAAGCCGAATCGCAAAGCTCGCCCATGTTTTTCCACTTTTCGTTTCCGCCGTCGTAGGTCAAAAAGAGATGCACGTAAGTCAGATCGTCGCTGGCTTCGTCGAAAACGCCCTTCAGTCCGTCTTCCGTGATGATGGCCTTGATAGGCGTCATGCCGCTGCGGTAGCGGATATCGTAAGGCGTCAGTTTCGAGGAGACCGGAATAACTATGGCGCCGAGCTTCATGATCGCCAGGGCGCAGATCCACCATTCGACCCTTCTCGTCATCATCAAAACGACGATGTCCTCTCTCTGCACTCCCAGTGAACGCAGAACGTTCGCGGCCTTGTTGGATTCCCTCGTGAAGTCGGCGTAGGTCAGACGTTTCTCATTCCCGTGCTCGTCCAGCCAGATCATGGCGACCTTTTCGGGGTTCGCCTTTCCCTCGGCGTCCACGACGTCAACGGCGAAATTGAAGGGCCAGGCTGACTCTTCTTTTTTATACTTTTCTAAGAAATCGTAATACTTCATAACCTTATAATTCCGGCGATAATAATACCCATTATTTTATTGTACGATAAAACTATTAAAAAGTAAATAGTTTCCCTTTCATCATTCTCTGAAGGGCCTTCTTTTGCTATAATTGGTCTGGTAAATAACCGCAACCAAGGAGATAATTATGACTTTCACCGAAGCTATCAAAAGCGTTTGGGACAAATATTGGGTCCTCGACGGCAGAGCCCGCCGCAGCGAGTACTGGTTCTTCGTGCTTTTGGCCGTCGTGCTTTCCTGGATCCCCATCGTTAACCTTATCGCGTGGATAGTGCTCTTAATCCCCGGCATCACCGTGGCTGTAAGAAGGCTGCACGACACGGGCCGCACCGGCTGGTGGCTGCTTCTGATCTTCCTTCCCGTCATAGGCCACATCATTCTCATCATCTTCTACCTTATAGACAGCGATCCCGGCGATAACGAATACGGCCCGAATCCCAAGGGCGTCGGATCCGGACCGGAACCGGAAGTGGTCTCCTGAAAGCCCTGAAAAAGGCGCGCGGCCGTTTATGCTATAATTTATAGATAATATCTATAAGTTAATCAAAACGGCTAAAAAAATGACTAAATTCGAAAAAGCTCCGACTCTGCAGGAGATAATTTTCCGTCTGCAGAAGTATTGGAGCGATTACGGCTGCGTGATAGTCCAACCTTACGACCATGAGGTTGGCGCCGGCACCTTCCACCCTTGCACATTCTTCGGCGTCCAGGGGCCCGACCCCTGGAAGGTCGCTTACGTTCAGCCTTCCCGCCGTCCGACCGACGGCCGCTACGGCGACAACCCCAACAGACTTTATCAGCACCATCAGTTCCAGGCGATCATCAAGCCTTCGCCCGTGAACGCCCAGGAAGTTTATTTGAAGAGCCTCGAGGCCATAGGCATCGACCCGAGGATCCACGACCTCCGCTTCGAGGAGGACGACTGGGAATCCCCTACGCTTGGCGCCACGGGACTTGGCTGGCAGATCCTTTGCGACGGCACCGAGATCTCGCAGTTCACCTACTTCCAGCAGATGGCCGGCTTCGAGATGAAGCCCGTGACGCTGGAACTGACCTACGGCCTGGAACGCATCGCCGCCTTCGTCCAAGGCAAAGACCATGTCATGGACATCGAGTGGACGGAAGGCGTCACTTACCGCGACATGCGCAAGATGTTCGAGTATGAGCTCTCCGACTACAGTTTCTCGCACGCGACGCTTGACAGGCACTGGCGCTTCTTCACTCAGGCCGAACAGGAATGCCAGGAGACTCTCGAGGCGAAGATCCCTTACGCCGCCTACGAGTGGCTCATGAACTGCTCGCATTGGTTCAACGTGCTTGACGCCAGAGGCGCCATCAGCGTGACGCAAAGGACCGCCTTCATCGCCAAGATCAGGAACATGGCTCTTAACTGCGCCAAGTGCTACAGGGTCGTAAAAGGCATAGACAAGGAGGAAAAATGAGCTTACCATTCTTTTTAGAGATCGGGACTGAAGAGCTCCCCGCTTCCTACCTTCCCAGCTACGCTTCCCAAATGAAAGAGGCTCTTGAAGCCTTCCTGACTTCCGCCATGCTGGAACACAAAGAAGTCGTCTGCGCCTGGACGCCCAGAAGGCTCGCCTTCTTCTGCGAAGCCGTGGCTGAAAAACAGGCCGTAAAAGAAAGCGACGTGAAAGGCCCGCCCGTTTCCGTTTCCTTCAAAGACGGCGAACCGACCAAGGCCGCGCTTAGCTTCGCCAGCAAGGTGGGTCTTCCCATCGAGAGCGTCGGACGCGTCGAGGAGAACGGCAAGGAATATCTTTTCGCCCGCGTAAAAGAAGGCGGAAACGCCGCCTCCGATCTTCTGAAGAACAAGATCCCCGAACTCATAAAGGGACTGCGTTCCCCGAAATCCATGCGCTGGGACGTCAAGCCCACAACCTTCGCCCGCCCCATCCGCTCGCTTTGCTGCCTGCTTGGGGATGAGCTCATAGCTTGCGACCTGGACGGTCTCGAGGCTTCAAGGGAGATCAAGGGCCACCGCTTCCTCGCCCCCGGCCCCTTCACTATGAAGACGGCCGACTTCTCGGAGTACGAAAAACTGCTCAAAGAACACTTCGTCATCCTCTCCTTTCCTGAACGCAGGAACATCATAAAAGAGCAGCTGCTGAAGTTCGGCTGCCTTGAAGAGCGCCTCGACGAAGAATTGATCGACATCTGCGCCAACTTGACGGAATACCCCAACTGCGTCAAGGGCGACATCGCGCCGGAATATCTCGAGCTTCCTCCGGAAGTTCTCATCACAACTCTGAAGAAACACCAGAAGAGCTTCCCCTGCTACGACGCCAAGGGCGGTCTGGAAGCGGCTTTCCTCTCGGTCACCAACAACGACCTCAAGGAAAAGGAGCTCATTAAGACCGGCTACGAACGCGTCATCTCGGCAAGGTTGTCCGACGCCCGCTTCTTCTTCAACGAGGACAAGGAAGTAACGCTGAAGGAACGCAGGGAAAGGCTGAAAACCGTGGTCTTCCAGAAAGACATCGGCACTTACTATTCCAAGACGGAAAGAGTGGCCTGCATCGCTACGAAGTTAGGAGAAATGACGGGCAAGGAAGAAGCCGCGGAGATTGCCTCCGAAGCCGCCCTCATCTCCAGATCCGACCTCACCACCGCCATGGTCTTCGAGTTCCCTGAGCTGCAGGGCATCATGGGCAGGATCTACGCCGAGCGCGTAGACAAGGTGAGCCGTGAGCAGGCCCTCGCCATCGAGGAGATGTA
>DFCM01000092.1:0-4394 GCA_002366995.1 bacterium UBP3_UBA3054
TCAATGGCGGCGTCCCTGACGTCCTCGTTCTCGTCTGTGAGAAGGGGGATCATGTCGTCCAGCATGAAGTTTACGCCGGCGTAGTCCTGGATGGCGTAGAGCGTCTGCTCCCTAAGTTCAGGACTTTCGTGTTGGAGCAGTTTCCTGAAGGCCGCTCTGACAGAGGGGCCGCGGCTGGTTGTTCTGCTTAAAAGAGTCGCAAGCTGCGAAAGGATCACGACGTTGGTCTCGCCTTCCACCTTCTTTAAGAGCGCGTCCGTTTCAGCGTATTTCGAGGGTTTGGTGATCGCGCCAATGTTTTCAACCTCAAACAGAGGTTCGCTTTTAATGTTGACGCTGACGGGTTTGTCGGCTTTTTTCTCTTTGTCGCAAGCAGCCAGCCCGAATGAAATGACCAGCGCGGCGGCAAGAGGCAGAATGATTTTTGACATGCAAATTCTCCTTAAAATATATCCGTATTTATTTTAGCAAAAAGGCTGTTTTGCGTTGGGCCTTTCGTCCCTATGTTTTCAAACCCGTTTTTGGTATAATCTTAAATTACCTAAAAGAACAAAATATAACGTTGGGAGAATTAATTATGGCAGATCATAAGAATTTGCTAAGGATGACAGATCTCAGCAAGGAGACGCTGGAAAAGATATTGAAAGTCTCCGCCGCTCTGAAGAAAGAACCTGAAAACGACCTGATGAAGGGCGAGACGCTCGCTTTGATATTCGAAAAACCGAGCTTAAGGACCCGCGTGAGTTTCCAGCTGGCCGCCGAGGAAATGGGCGGCCGCGCGCTCGTGCTGCGTCCGGACGAAATAAAGATGGGCGTGCGCGAAGCGGTGAAAGACATTGCCCGCTACCTTTCCAGGAACGTGACGATCGCCGCCATGCGCGTCTTCGCCCACGGCACCTTGGATGAATTCGCCCGCTACGCCTCCATCCCCGTCGTCAACGCGCTGTGCGACGAGGAGCACCCCTGCCAGGCTTTCGCCGATCTTCTGACCATTCAGGAATGCTTCGGCAAGACCGAGGGCGTGAACATCACCTATTTGGGCGACGGCAACAACGTCTGCATTTCCCTGATGCTCGGCGCGGCCATGACCGGCGCCAACATGACGGTCGGCAGCCCCAAGGGCTTCGAGCCGCCCAAGGAGATCATCGAGGAAGCCAAGACGATCGCGGCGACGACCGGAGCGAAGATAAGCATCACGAACGATCCCAAAGCGGCGGCCAAGGGCGCCGACGTCCTTTACACGGACGTTTGGGTGAGCATGGGCCAGGAAGACGAGAAAGCCACCAAGATGAAGGCTTTCGAGGGCTTCTGCCTTGACGACGAATGCTTGAAGCTCGCTTCTCCTGAAGCGATCGTTCTGCACTGCCTGCCCGCGCACCGCGGCGAGGAGATCACCGACTCCGTCATTGAGAGCAAGAATTCCCGCGTTTTCCAGGAGGCGGAGAACCGCCGCCACGTCGAGAAGGCCGCCCTTCTCTACGCTCTTGGAAAGCTTGACCAGGTCAAGATCTGAAAATAATGGCGCTTTTCAATTTCTGGCATAAGAAAAAGGAAGAATCGAAGGAAGAGGAACTCTTCCCGAAAATCGACCTTCACGCCCACATCCTGCCTGACGTCGACGACGGTAGCAAGGATGAGGCTATGACGCTGGAAATGATGGAAGCGGCCTTGAAAGCCTACGTCGTGCACATCAACGCCACGGCGCACCACAGGAACAGCCTGAGTCCGGAAGTCGAGGTGATTGGCAAAGCTTTCGCCAGGACGAAAGAAATGCGCGACAAGAATCTTCTGCCCCTCTCCCTCTCCTGCTCCTTTGAGACGGAATTCTATCCCGAGGTGGAGAATCTTTTCAGGGATTGCAGGATCTCGCTTACGGGCAAGGGAAACAAATACGCGCTCATCGAATTCACCGCGGACGTCAACAGCCAGTCCGCCCTGGCGGCCGTCTTCCAGCTTTCGCTTTCCGGCTTCCGCCCGGTCATCGTGCACCCCGAGCGCTTTTACTTTGTCCAGAGACACCCGGAAGTGGCCGGGGAAATGCAATCGAGGGGCGCTCTCATCATGCCGAACGCCACGAGCTTCATGGGCCATTACGGCATGACCGCCATGGACACCGCGGAAAAGATATTGCAGAGCGGCTTCGCCGACGCGCTCGCGTCTGACGCGCACCGCCCCGATTATTACGAGCAGTACCTTCTTGGCTGCAAATACGTCGCCAAGAAATTCGGAAACAGCCTCCTTTACGAGCTTACCTGGAAAACGCCGTGCAAGATCCTGGGCTATGAGCCCGAAAGCGAGCACGACGATTTCGATCCTTTCACGGAAAAATAATTTCTTAAACCATAAACCTCATCTAGACCAGATCCACTATGAACGAACAGCAAAATTGGGAAGCCAAAACGGAAGAGCGGGACATCCGCTATTATTTTGAAGTTCTTACCAAATACGCGCCTCTGATCTTCATCATCACGGTCATCACGACCGGTTTGGCCGTCGCGATCACGCTCAACATGCACAAGATCTATCAGGGCAAGGTCCTTTTGTGCATCGAGCCGCAGGACAACGCCATCATAGACAACAACAGGGTCAGCGACCAGCGCGCCTACGCCTTGAGGCAGACTCAGATCCAGATGTTCTACAGCCGCAACCTTATCAAAAACACCCTGGAGACCTTGAAGACGAACACGCTGGCGGCCTTCTCCCTTCCCAACCGCAGGGCGACGGACGCGCAGCTGATCACGGCCTTCTCCAAGAAGATCTCCCTCAAATCCGAGATGCGAACCGACCTGGTCTGGCTTTACGTGGAGGACGAGGACAGGAAGCGCGCGGCCATTTACGCGAACACGCTGGCTGAGACCTACATCCGTTTCAACATCCAGAGCCGCATGAAGGTCATGGGTCTCTATTACGAGCAGATGAACGACAAGGCCAACGCCAAGAAGGCCGACCTTATCGCCGAGGAACAGTCCCTGCTCGAATACAAGAGCACCAACAACTACCAGAACGTTTCCGGCCACATCGAGCTTCTCAACGCCGAGATAGCCCAGCTGCAGCATGAACTGCAGAGCAACATGGAGCGCCTGGAAGACAAGGAGATCACGGAAACCGAAAAATACACCCTGAAGGAAGCCAACGGCAAGATCAACCGCGACATCGCGACCAAGAGAGCCGCCATCGTTTCCCTGGATGAGATCCTGAAGAACGTCAAGGTCCGCGAGATGCAGGTCGAGTCCATCCGCAGCCAGTACAGCGATCTGCTCTCCCTGGTCTCGAAATTCGCCCTCGGCAGCAACATGAAAAACTACAACGTTAGGATCGTGGACTACGCCGAGACTCCCACTACGCCCATCAAGCCGAACGCGGTCAACAACCTCATCATGGGCCTTGTCATCGGTCTGCTTCTGGGCCTCGGACTTACCTTCTTCCTCGAATACTGGGACGATACGCTCAAGACGCCGGACGACGTCGAGCGCTTCATCCATCTGCCCGTCATGGGCACCGTTCCCAAGATGCTGAAGAGCAACAACGTTCAGGAGCTCGAGCGCATCGTGGAATTCTATCCCAAGAGCATCATTACCGAAAGCTACCAGTCCATCAGGACGAACATCCTCTTCTCGAGCTCCAAGCCGATCAAGACCATGGTCATCACCAGCTCGGCCATGAGCGAAGGTAAGACGACCACCGCGTCCAACGTCGCCCAGGTCATGGCGGCCGCCGGCGACAAGGTCCTTTTAATCGACGCCGATATGCGCCGCCCGCGCGTGCACAAGATCTTCGGCATCGAGAACGAAGGCGGTCTTTCCGCCTATCTGGTCGGCATGAAGGAGATCGGCGACCTTGTCAGCAAGACGACCATGGCCAACCTTGATATCATCAACGCCGGCCACACTCCGCCCGTACCGGTTGAACTTCTGAACTCTCCGAGGCTGGGCGAACTGATCAAGTGGGCCGGCGAGCATTATGACAGAGTGATAATCGACGCTCCGCCTTACATGGTTGTGACAGACTCCGCCATCATCGCGCAGCACACCGACGCGGCGCTTTTGGTCGCCAACGGCGACAGAACGCCGAGGGACCAGGTCAAGAACTGCGTGCTGTCCCTGAAGAAGATCAACATCAACGTCCTGGGCATCATATTGAACAACGTCGACATCAGCCGCGGCGGCTATTACCGCTACGGATACACCTACTCCTACTACCGCTCTTACCGCGCTTATCGCAGCTCCTACAGAAGCGCTTACAAGAGCGCTTACAAGAGCGCCTATCAGAGCGCTTACAGAAGCGAGCCCGAAAAGAAGAAAGGAAAAGATGTCAAAACCGCTTCCGCCAACCCGGCCGACAACAGGCGCAAAGCTCTTGAGGCTTACGAAAAGATGCTGAAAGAGCGCGAATCA
>DFCM01000092.1:4490-4654 GCA_002366995.1 bacterium UBP3_UBA3054
CCAAGACGGAAGGCAAAGACAACAAGGAAAACGAAAAGAAAAGCTAAGGAGGCCTTATGAGCAACAAGAGCCGCACGATCTGCCTGGCCAGCATACTCGCGATCTTCCTGATGTCACTGCCCTGCGTCTATTTCATGACGATACAGGAATATGTGCGACTGGCT
>DFCM01000111.1 GCA_002366995.1 bacterium UBP3_UBA3054
ATGATCCTGGCCCTGATCCACGACCTTGACACGCCTTCCAAGAACAGCGACGAGATGTACCGCATCTATCCCCTGCAGCACGCCAAGGCCGAGGAGATCAGCTCCACGCTCGTCGCCATGTTCGGCTCCGACTCCGTCTCGAGGTCTACGTCCTCTTCCGGAAGCTCTTCGCAGAACCGCAACACTTCCGGCAACCGCAATCAGATCAATTCCGGCAGGTCCACCTCTTCCTCCCGTTCTACGGGCACGAGGACTTCCAGCAGCGGCACTAGCTTCCTTTCCGGCAAAGTGAGCTTCCAGATCGACGAGCCCAGCAACTCTTTGATCATCATGACGAGCCCGCAGTATCTGGACGCCGTTCTGGCTGTCGTCAAAAAACTTGACCAGCGCACTCCCCAGGCTTACATCGAAGCCATCATCGTGGAAGTGACAAGGGACAAGGACTTCGACTTCGGCGTCGGCTGGCAGAAAGTTTTAGGCAAAGGCGAGCACGTCAACCTTATCCAGGCCCTCGACACGACCATGGCCCCCGCCCTTGAATCAGGAAGAAAAGAGATCGTTCCCGACAACATGAAGGGCTTCAACTACGCTTTCGGAAAATATGACAAGTCCGGAAACTTCGACCCCTACTTCACGCTGCAGACCGACGAGAAGATAAACGACATCAACATTCTTTCGACGCCGTCGATCATCGCCTCCAACAACAAAACGGCCATGATCTCGGTCGGCCAGCAGATCCCGATCGCGCGCTACAGCCGCAGCGGCAGCGATTCATCTACCAGAGACTACAGCTACGAATACATCGACGTCAACGTTGAACTGGAGGTCACGCCCAGGATCAACCGCCACAGGGAAGTTTCCCTGGAAGTGCACGTGACCGTCAAAGAGAACGGCGGAGTCGCCTACGCCAGCGACCCGACCTCGCCGCCCATCATCCTGGACCGCGAAGCGCAGACGGAAGTGGTGGTCCAGGACAGCCACACGCTCGTGATAGGCGGCCTAATAAAAGACTCCACTCAGACGACTCTGTCGGAGATCCCGATCCTTTGCGATATTCCCCTCGTAAAATATCTCTTCCGCTCCGAAGTCAGGAGCCAGTCCAAGACCGAGCTTATGGTCTTCATCACTCCGACGGTCATTCTCGACTCCTCCGAAGAGGAAGTCCTGACCGAGGAAGTCAAGACGAAGTTCCCGAACGCCATCCGCTTCATCAAGGATGAGACGAGAGAGAACCTGACGGACAAGATGAACTCCACCGACCGCCGCAAGACCATCATGGACGATTGGAAAGTCTTCGAAGGCCACTTTGACGACGCCGAATACTATCTGACCGGCAAGAGCCCGAAGCAGAACGAGACCATCAAGATGTTCGAGGAGTCCTATTCTCCGAAGACGTCCCCCACTTACGAGCCTCTCTTCGACTCCTCCGCGGCCAGAAGACAGAAAGCGGAAGAAGAATTCCTCGAAAAAGAACAGGAACTCCTCTCCGAATAAACGCCCCTAAGAGGTGACATATGCAAGATGTCTTTGATCCCGATAAAGCCCCGAAAAGGCAGGGCAAAAACGCGTTTGTCGTCAAAAACATTCTGCCGTACCTTAATTCGGCCCTCATTCTCGTCATCCTCATCATCATTGTTTTCAGCCTGAGGGACAAGAAGGAGCCTGTTTTGCAGACGCCGACCAGCGACGTTCCGCTTACCGTCGCGGTCGAGTCGCTGAACGACCGCATGGAAGTCGTCGACAAGTCTCTCGAGGCCGTCAGGGAAGAGATCCAGAATCTCGCCAGAGACCAGTTCGAGGCCAGGGCCGAGAAAGACTCTGATCTCGACAAAGCCATGGAGGAAGTCGACGGCAGCAACGTCGTCACTCCTCAGATGGGCTCGAAACTGGTCGCTTCCTCGAAACCCGTTTCCCTCTCCAAAGATCAGCTCGAAAAGTTCGACGATCTCATCAACAACGATTCCGATTCCGGGGCGAACGTCGGCGCTTTCCTTGACTCCCTCGACAATCCGGGAGAAAAGAGCGCCTATTTGAAGGTCCTTCAGAAAAAAGGCGACAACTGGTTCGCTTCCGCCCTGCGTTCCTTAAAAAGCAACGACCGCGGCAAAGCCGAACAGCAGCTTGAAACGGCGAAATACTTTTACAGTCTTATTACGGAAAAGGGCGACAGTTCCCTTATGACTTCGCACGTGAACGCCAAGCTCTCCCAATTCGACCTGGAAGTCCAGCGCCAGCAGCTGCAGCAGCAGATCAGCGCCCAGAAGAGCGACATGGAGGAACAGCTGGCGGCCGCCGCCCAGAAAGCCCAGGAAGAGACCGAAAAAGTGCGCGCCGAAATGGAGGCCAGGACCGCCCACAAGGAAACGGCCACGGAAGCGGCGCAGCGCCTCGAAGAGAACCGCAAGCGCCATTCCGGCATCAAGCAGTACAAAGGGACCAGCCCCACACCTTACAAGTCCGACTGGGATCCCGACCCGAGAGTCCGCGAACAGCGCGGCATTATCCAGCCTAACGAACGCGACGATTGAGCCGCTAAGAAGTTTTAAACGTGAGCAAAGATTATTATTCCAATCCCCTTGTCGGCCGTTACGCCGGCGAGCAAATGTCCCGCCTCTTTTCAGCCCAGAAGCGCCTGGAGACCTGGCGCGCGCTCTGGATAGCCTTAGCCGACGAGGAGCGCAAGCTGGGACTCCCCATAACTAAGAAGCAGGTCGAGGAATTGGAGAAATACGCGACCGACATCAACTTCGACGTCGCGGAAAAATATGAAAGAGAAGTGCGCCACGACGTCATGGCTCACGTCAAAGCCTACGGCGACCAGGCTAAGAGCGCGGCCGGCATAATCCATCTCGGCGCCACCAGCTGCTACGTCACCGACAATGCCGACCTCATCATCTACAGGGATGCTCTGAAGCTCATTTCCGACCATCTGGTGGACGTCATGAAAGCCTTGGCCGCCTTCGCGAACAAGTACCGCAAGATGCCGACTCTGGGCTTCACGCACCTGCAGCCCGCGCAGCTCACGACCGTTGGCAAGCGCGCTTCGCTTTGGCTCCAGGACCTGCAACTCGATTTCGAAAATGTCCAGTT
>DFCM01000131.1:0-3142 GCA_002366995.1 bacterium UBP3_UBA3054
TGGCCGGCTTACTTTACAAGTATAAATGCTGAAAAGATAACCCAAACGGCCGATTTCATCGCCGAGAAATTCCTTCCTTACGGCATGAATTTCCTGCAGGTGGACAACGGATACACATACCTCGAGCCGGGGATATATCAGCATTTGGATTACGTTGACAGCTGGATCTGCAGTTCTGCCAAATTTCCCGGCGGCGCGCGCAAGATAGCTGAATTGATAAGAGCGAGGGGACTGGAGCCCGGGATATGGTTCAATCCGGATTTCTACAACTATGAATTGAAGCCAGGGCAGAGGGACGTAATTTGCCGGGACGTCAACGGCAGGGCAAGGGGATCGCTTTGGATAAAACATATGCCGGACATGTCGGACTACACGATTACCAATTATTATGTTCCTGTCTTTGAGGCTTTCAAAAAAGCCGGGTTCAAATATCTGAAGATCGACGGGCTTCGGCATATTCTTTTTGAGGGTCTGAATATTGCTTATGAGCCGAAAGAAGCGCAGAGAAGATTGAGAAATTTCGCTTTGGCGGCGCGCGTGGCGCTTGGAGACGACGTTTATTTGCTTGGATGCTGGGGAATGCTTACGGAGATAGCGGGTACTTTCGACGCTTGCAGGATATCTTTGGACTCGCTTGAGAGGTGGTTCTCCGCCCACAAGCAGATGTTCCATTTCGCGGAATTCTTTTCTTCCCAGAGGATAGTTTATCTCAACGACCCGGATCATATCGTGATGCATGCCGATCCGGAATGGTCTCGCATGAGGGTTTCGACTATATCGCTGGGAGGCGGTCTTCTTACCTACGGCGACAGAAACGAGGATATGAACGACGAATTGGTATATATGCTTCAAAGGGGTTTGCCTTCCTTGGAGACAAGGACGGCTGAGTGCGGGGAAATGCACTTCACTTATCCGACCTGCAGATTATACAACAAAAAATATAGAGCTAAGGATATCAGCGAGGAAGACGCGATGGAAGAGGTCGGGCCAAGCATAGAACCGAATGTCAAGTCGCCCTTTTCAACGCTTTGGGCGCAGCATATCGAAAAGCCCTACGAGATATGGTGCGTTGCCGTTAGGAACGGCGTGTGGTCTCTTGACGAGGACGACACGCCCCTGGAGAAGCTTGGACTGGATCCTGGGAAGACTTATCTTGGCTATGATTTCTGGAAAAGGAAATTCCTTGGCGAGGTTAAAGGAAAACTGCATTGGAACAAGCTGAAGTTCGGACATACGGAAGTGGTCGCCTTGAGAGAAAAGCTTGACAGGCCGCAATTTTTGGCTTCTACCCGGCACGTGAGCATGGATGCTGTGAGCGTCAAAGATATTGTGTGGAAAGAGGGTGCGCTTACGCTTTCGCTTGATTGCGTGGAGAATACGGCTGAGACATACTCTTTCTACGTTCCGGACGGATTTGAACTCAAGAAGGTCGAATGCGAGGGCGGGGAGGCGAAAGCCAAGGATATCGGGACTGACCGTGTGCTTGACGTAGAGGTGAAATCGCAAAAAAAGAACGTTGGGCTGAGACTTAGTTTTTAGTTGCTTTTCATTAAATAGCCTTGGTCAGCATCCTCCGTTAGTTTGCCAAAGGGTATGAGCACGATTTGTGACGGGCTTCCTTTTCCCACTTGATGGGAAAGGGCGCTTTTTGTATAATCATAAAATCAAAATTTAAAAGTTTCAATTAATCCCAACCAAACCCAAAAAGTATGAAAAACGTCCCGGTAGAAAAGATCAGAAACGTCATCGTGGTCGGCCACGCCGCTTCCGGCAAGACGAGCCTTGTCGAAGCCATGTTAAACAAAACGGGTATGACCCAGAGACTAGGGACTATCCTCGATAAGAACACCGTCTCCGACTGCACCCCCGAGGAGCAGGAGAGAGGCGTCAGTATTCACGGCAGCAACCTTTACTTCACGACAAACGGCCACAACGTCTTCATCGGCGACATGCCGGGCTACACTGACTTCGTGGGCCAGGTCGTCGCGAACGCCGCGGTCGCCGACAGCGCGATCGTCGTCGTCGACGCCACCAAGGGCGTGGAAGTGGGCGCCATCCAGAACGTCAAGATCCTTGACAAGTACGAACTGCCCCGCATGTTCGTCATCAACAAGGCTGACAAGGAAAGCGCGAAGTTCGAGGAAACTTTGGCCGCGCTCGTGGAAGACTTCGGCAGCAAGTGCTGCCCGATCGTCATCCCCGTCGGCATGGAAGCGAACTTCAAAGGCGTCGTCTCCCTCTTCGGCTCCGACGCCGGCGCCGCTGATCCCGCGCTCTTCGAGGAAATGAAAACGAAACTCATCGAGTCCGTCGCCGAGACCGACGAGGCTCTGATGGAAAAATATTTCGGCGGCGAGCTTACCGACGCGGAAGTCGCGACGGCCTTCAAGGCCGGCGTCGCCAAGGGCCTTCTTTGCCCCGTTCTCGTCACCTCCGCCACCAGCTTAACCGGCGTCCAGGAAGTCATCGACGCCATTCTGAACTATCTGCCCAGCCCCGCTGACAAGGGCGCCAAGAAAGTAGGGGACACCGAGCTTAAGCCCGACCCGAACGCCCCGGCCTGCGCTTACGTCTTCAAGACCGTGACGGACGCCTCCATCGGCCAGATCACCTTCATGCGCGTCTACCAGGGCAAGATCTCTTCCGGCACCGAAGTGCAGAACCAGACGAGCGGACAAAAGGAACGTTTCGGCGACCTCATGATCATGCAGGGCAAGGAACGCATCACCGTCGATTCTGCTTTCCCCGGCGAGATCGTGGCCGTCTCCAAGCTTAAAAAGACGAAACTCAACGACTGCCTCGGCGCCGTGAAAGTCGACTTCCCGCCGATCGAGTTCCCGAACCCCGTCATGACCGTGGCCGTGACCGCCGCCAAGCAGGGCGACGAGGAAAGAATCTCCGAAGGCTTGAACAGACTGATCGAAGAGGATCCCACGATCCACGTCGACCGTCCGCAGGAAACGCACGAACTCTTAGTCTCCGGCATGGGCGACGTGCACCTCGACGTCTCCTTCCGCTGGCTCAAGGACAAATTCAGAGCGGAAGTCAAGACCGCCACTCCGAAGGTCGCTTACCATGAGACCATCCGCGGCACCGCGGACGTCAGATATCGTCATAAAAAGCAGTCCGGCGGCGCCGGCCA
>DFCM01000131.1:3202-13496 GCA_002366995.1 bacterium UBP3_UBA3054
CAGTCCGGCGGCGCCGGCCAGTTCGGCGAAGTCGCCATCCGCTTGAAACCCAATGAAAGAGACAAGGGTTATGAATTCAAGGATATGATCGTGGGCGGCGTTATTTCCGGCTCCTTCATTCCTTCCGTTGACAAAGGCATCCAGTCCCGCATGACCGAAGGCGTAATCGCCGGCTGCCGCGTCGTGGACGTCATCGTCGAACTGTACGACGGCAAAGAGCACCCGGTCGACTCCAAGGATATCGCCTTCCAGATCGCCGGCAGAATGGCTTTCAGTGAAGCCATCAAGAAAGCTGACCCGATCCTTCTGGAGCCTATCATGAACGTCTCCATCGCCTGCCCGCAGGAATTCATGGGCGACATCAACGGCAACATCAACTCGAAACGCGGCCAGATCATGGGCATGGACGTGGACGGCAATCTCCAGGTGATCAAAGCCCAGGTCCCGCAGGCGGAAATGTTCCGCTTCTGCAGCGAACTGCGCTCCATCACCGGCGGCGCCGGCAGCTACTCCATGGAATTCTCGCACTACAGCGAGGTCCCGCCGAACATCGCTCAGCAGATCAAAGCCGCTTACGAAGCCACCAAGAAGAATGTGGAAGAATAAGATCGAGAACATTCTTGACGGCATAAAGGGCCGCCGCGTACTGGTCGTCGGCGACGTTATGCTCGATCACTTCGTGAGAGGCGAGGTCAACCGCATCTCCCCGGAAGCTCCGGTCCCCGTGGTCAGGGTGACATCTGAGAGCGACATGCCGGGAGCCGCCGCCAACGTCGCCATGAACCTTGCGTCGCTGGGCGCCCAGCCAGTCATGGTGGGCGCGATCGGCAACGACGCCGACGGCGCGCATCTCAGGGATCTTTTGACCAAAGCCGGCGTGGATTGCTCCGGGCTCATCGTTTCCGAATCGATCCACACCACCAGGAAAGTGAGGATAATCGCGAGATCCCAGCACGTCGTGAGAGTGGACTGGGACGGCATTATCAAAGAGGAAGACACGGTGCACGAAAAGCTCTACGCCGCGGTCAGGGAACTCGCGCCGAAGTGCGAAGTCCTGATCCTCCAGGATTACAACAAGGGACTTTGCGATAAGGCGCTGAACGAGACCATGGCCGCCTCCGGGAAGCCTCTTCTCGTCGATCCGAACCGCTACTGCGCGACGCCGTACATCGGCTCTTTCGCCACGCCGAACCTCGAGGAGGCTCTGATCCTTTCCGGCTATACGCCGAAGGGTGCGCCGGTCGAGGAGCTCCCGCTTCTCGCTGAGGCCTTTTTTAAGCGCCATAACGTGAAAAGCCTCGTCGTTACCCTAAGCGAGCACGGAATAGCCCTCTGTGAGCGCGGTGGGGTCGTTAAAAGGGCGAAGGCGGCGACCAAGCGCGGCGTCTTCGACGTCTCCGGCGCCGGCGACACCGTCGTGGCCGTTCTTGGCGCTGCTCTAGCCGCGGGCGCTTCCGCCTGGGACGCCTGCCAATTAGCCAACATCGCGGGCGGCATCGTGGTCGGAAAATCCGGCACGGCCAGCACAACCATTGAAGAACTGCGGGCGAACCTGCCTGAAACTGAAAATTAGTTAAATCCCAAACTCAGGAGTTTATATGAGTGGACATAATAAGTGGTCATCCATTAAACACAAAAAAGCGGCTGCCGACGCCAAGCGCGGCAAAGCCTTCTCTAAGATCTCCAAAGAGATCACCATCGCGGCCAAGGACGGCGGCGGCGATCCCAACATGAACCCCAGACTCAGAACGGCCATCTTGGCGGCCAAGGCTGTCAACATGCCCCAGGACAACGTCACCAGAGCCATCAAGAAAGGCACGGGCGAACTCCCCGGCGTCTCTTATGAAGAGATCATCTACGAAGGTTACGCTCCCGGCGGCGTGGGCCTCATCATCGAGGTCCTGACCGACAACAGAAACCGCGCGGCCGCAGAAGTAAGAACGACCCTCGACAAGAGGGGAGGCTCCCTGGCCAACAACGGCGCGGTCGCCTGGCAGTTCAACAAGAAAGGCGTCATCCGCGTTCCCCTCAACAAAGCCACCGAGGACGACCTCTTCATGCTGGTCTCCGACGCCGGCGCCGAGGACATGAACTCCGACGACGAGAACTTCGAGATCACCTGCGGCATCTCCGAGTTTGAGGCTGTCAAGAAGGCGCTTGAAGACGCCAAGATCGACTACATCGAGGCCAACCTCGAGCAGATCCCGGCTTCCACCGTGGACGTCAACGACGTCAAGACCGCCAAGCAGGTCCTGACTCTGATCGACGCCCTCGACGAACTGGACGACGTGCAGAACGTCTACGCCAACTTCAAGATGGAAGATTCCATCATGGAGCAGGCCTCCGAGGAATGAGCGAACCTTCTTACCAAAGAAGGACCAAGCATCCTACTCTGAGCGTCACGCATTATAAGGACACCGTCTATCTTTACTGCGACGGCGCTTGCAAAGGCAATCCCGGACCCGGTGGGTGCGGGATCGTCCTTTTATTTAACCAATTCCGCAAGAACTTTAGGGTCTACTTAGGGGAAGAAGTGACGAACAATATCGCGGAGCTTGAGGCCGTCAGATTCGGTTTGTCCGCCATAAAAGACAAAAATCTCCCCATCGTCATCTGTTCCGACTCCACTTATGTTATTGGCCTTATGACCAAAGGCTGGACGCCGAAAGCGAACATAGAAATGGTCGAGGCCCTGAAGAAGTACTTGAAAGAGTTCCCGAAACTAAGTTTCCTCCAGGTGCCCGGCCACTCACGGGTGCCCGAGAACGAGGACGCCGACAAAATAGCCAGCTTCGCCTGCAAAGTCAAAGGCGAAGCGGGCGTCCTTAAGGAAACGGACGTGCCCACTACCGAAAAGCCCAAGAAGCCCAAGGCCGCCAAAGCTGCCAGAGCTCCAAAAAAAGACGCTTACAAGGATCCCTACTACAACGACAAGGGGGCCAAGGAGCTTGAGGACCCCGACAGCGAGGAGATACGTAAGCTCGTCGAGGAGGAGATGGCCTACGAGGAATTCGAGGAGGCGGACAAAAAAAGGCGCCTCAACGAATGGGGAATAGAAGAATACTGAAGCGGAAATTTTCCGCTTCTTTTTTTATGGTAAAATAAATATGTAATATAGTTCAGGAGAAATTACCATGAAAAAGATCACATTCCTTCTGCTTCTTTCCGCCTTCGCGCTCTTCGCTGAGGATGAGCCGACGCCCGGACACTACGAGCTTTCGCCCCTTTCCTGGAAGGGCAATTTCACCATCTCCCTGACCGGATTCCTGCCGGCCGCGGGCCTCAACGAATTTCTCTCCAACCAGGTGATAGGCCTCTACAACCTGTGGAATGACATCTACGTGGGCATGAAAGCGGTGCCCACAAAAAAATCAACCGGCAATTACGTTTTCCGCGAAATGGGCACTTACGGCATGATCGCGGAGTTCGTCTACACCATCAGCAATGGGAAATTCAAATACAACGACCGCTATGCCGAGTATTTTATCTCTATCCTGACCTACAACGAAGCCGACGACATGTACTACTCCAACGAGCTGACACAGGGAATAGGCAAGATCAAGGGGCAGGGGAAGATCTTCGACTCGGTCATGCCGTACTTCAACGACGGCTACGGCATAACGCTCTACAATTCCAACGAGGAAACGCCCTTTGCCGTCAGCGACTCCATCGTAACCTGTCTGCCGGTCGGCCAGAATTTCGCCTACTCCGGTGAGCCTTACGCCGGAACGAAGGTCAAGGTCACGGTGAAGAAAAGGACCGGCAAGGTCAATTTCCAGATGAAGATCAAGAAAACCCCGGAGAACATTAACTACACGTCTGTCGTGCCGAGCCTGATCTGGTTCGTGCCCGATCCTCCGAAAGAGGATAAGGAATAATAATCATGAAAAAGCTTTCGCTTCTTGCTCTGCTGTTCTGTCTTTCCGTTCTGGCTGATCCCGGCAAGATCTACCTTGCCAACGCCGTCATCGATCCCGAGGCTCCGGAGATCAATTCCATCGGGGCGGTCTGCTCGCTTTCCTCCGCCGGCACGCGCCTCTACGTCGTCCAGCCCGAAAGCAATTTCACCCCGAAGGATCGTGAAAGCGCAAAGGCTCTTGGTATAATTTTCCGCGGCAACATTCCGCCCAACGCCTATCTCATTGAAGCAGGCGAAAGCGAGTTGGTTGCTCTGAAGCAGCGCTTTTCCATTCTTTACGCCGGGGAGTTCCTGCCGGAATACAAGCTGCTTTACCCAGGAGCGAACGAGGTGAGCGTCAGCGCTGTCGGCGAGGAGGAGCTTCATCCCGTGCAGGTCGGCACCTTCAGGGAAGAATGTCTTCCCGATATCGTGAAGGCGCTGGAAGCTTTGGGCGCTAAAGATATCGAGAAGGTCAGCGGGACCTTGGAGCCCTGCGTGCAAACGCGGCTCACCAACAGCCAGGCCTACGAGATCGCCAAGAGGGGAGACGTGGCCTTCGTCGAACCTTACGCTCCGGCGAAGCCTTTGAACGACGTCGCCAAGAGCGCGCCGCTCGCCAACCTTGAGGATCTTCAGCTGGCCGGCTACACCGGCAAGGGGCAGATGGTCTGCATCCAGGATTCCGGCCTTGACAACGGCGACCTTGAGAACATCCATCCCGATTTCAAGAACAAGAAAGTCATCGGCCGCTGCACCACGGTAGTCGCGGCAGAGCGCGGCTCTTATGACGATTGGCGCGACCTCGATGGATACGGCCACGGCACGCATGTGTCCGGCTCGGCCGTCGGAACAGGAGCCGCCAGCGGCGGCCAATACCGCGGCATGGTGCCCGACGCCTCGCTCTTCATGCTGTGCGCCGGCAAGAGCAACGGATACCTTGGCGTTGGAACCTTTGATGATCTTACGAACACCTACCATTCCGGCTGCCGCGTCATGAACAACAGCTGGGGCATCACCAGCGACGGATATTACAGTTCGGATGCGCGTTTTTACGATTATCTGATATGGTCTTACCCTGACTATACGATCTGCTTTTCCTCAGGCAACGCGAACCAAAAGTTGAAAGTTCCCACGGAAAGCACCATGAACGAAGCTTCCGCCGCCAAGAACGTCATCACGGTGGGCGCGGCGGAAAGCTACCGCCCGGACTACGGCGAAGACGCCGTTCCGGATGACGGAGTGCATCAGGGCATGGCTTGGTTTTCCAGCCGCGGACCCTGCCGCGACGGCAGGATCAAGCCGGACGTCGTGGCTCCCGGCACCGGCATAATGTCGTGCTTAGCCGGCTCCGCGAAAACTTCCGTCAGGGATGAATATTATCATTACCTGGACGGAACCAGCATGGCCAGCCCGATCACAGCCGGCTGCTGCGCGCTCATAAGGGATTATCTAAATAAAAAACACGGAGTGGCCTCGGTCAGCGCCGCGCTTGTGAAAGCGATTCTTGTTACCGGCGCCCGCACGCTGATCCCAGGGCAGTATGAGGGTGAATTTGAGGATGTCAGGCCCAACCCGGTGGAAGGGTACGGGCACATCAACATAAAGCGGAGCCTGGAGCCGGAAAACGGCGAGATGAAATTTTCTGAATTCACTTTCACCGAGAGCGGCCAGGCTGTCACCAACGTCTATTCCAAGAGCGCCGTTTGCGACCTGAACGTGGGGCTCGTCTGGACAGACTATCCCGGTTCCGTCGGCAATTACACGCAGCTCGTCAACGACCTCGACCTCTACGTCGTCGGACCGAACGGCAAGACCTACACTTTGAATGACCACCTCAACAACGTGGAAGTGCTCAACATCTACGAGGTCCCGGAAGGCGATTATCAGGTCATCGTGAAAGCCAAGAACATCATGCAAGGTCCCCAGTCCTGCGCCCTGGTCTTCCTTTACAGCGCGAACGATCATACCTCGAAAGTCGAAAAAGGTTACAAGTCCTTCGATTGGAAAGGCAGCTTCACCGTTTCCATGTCCGGAACGGCGGGAAACAATGGCTTGGCCGCGCTCCTCATCAACGGCATAGCGGGCATTTTCAACAACGCCTACGACGTCTATGTGGGGCAGAAATTCCTGCCGCGGATGGAAAAGGGCAAGCTTGTCTACAAAGAGGGGACCCTCTCCTTTTCCTATTCGCCGAAGAACGACAAGTTCTCCTATCAGGACAAGAGCCCCAACGAGCGCATTTCCTTCCTTACCTACTACGGCGGAACGATCTATTACAGCGAACCGGACAAATGCTCCATTAAAGGCAAGGGGACCATCGGCGGACTTGAGAGAGAACTCACGGAGGAATCCCTGCTGACGCTTCTCAACAACAACGACGGTATGAATTTCGCCGTGGGAGATTCGCTGATCAGAATGGAGAACAAAGGCAAGACCATGAGCTATTCCGGTTCGCCCTCGGAAGGCACATCCGTGAAAGCTTCCGTGAAGATCAAGACCGGCAAGTTCAACTTCAAGATGAAGGTCGTGAATTCTGACGGCGCAAGCGACGCGTCCTCGCTCGATCCCGGCATGGAAGCGTGGATCCCGCGCGAAAACAACTAGAGAAAAATAGAATTAAGGATAAATCATGAAAAAACTCTCCCTTCTGGTCGTTTTGCTTTCCCTGGCGGCCCTGGCCGATCCGGGAAAGATACGTCTCTTGACCGCCACCATCGATCCTAGCGCGCCTTCCGTCAACGCTTACAGCGAGCCTGTCTGCTCGCTTTCCGGCGAAGGCACGCGCCTCTACATCATCCAGCCTGAAACGAACTTCACGCCGGAAGAAAAGGCGGAAGTGGAATCCCTGGGCGCAAAGTTCCAGGGCAACATCCCGCCCAACGCCTACATCGTGGAGGCAGGGGAGAAAGAGCTTGCGGCGGTCAAGGAGAAATTCACCCTCCTTTACGCCGGAGAGTTCCTGCCCGAATACAAACTGCTCTACGTGCCGGGCGGCGCCGAACGCGTCGAATCTGTGGGCGGCGGCGAGGACACCTATTTCGTCCAGGTGGGCGCGGTCAGGGAAGAATACGTCCCGGCTATTATGCAGGCGGCTGAGGAATTGGGAGTGAAAGACGCCGAGAGGATCTACAACACTCTGGAACCCTGCTTCCGGGCGCACGTGACCGATTTTCAGGCCAGAGCGTTGGCTGAAAGGGGAGACGTGGCCTTCATCGAACCCTACGCCTTAGAGGAGATTTTCAACGACCAGGCCAGGACGGACTACTCCTGCAACGTCGACGACATGCAGCTGGAAGGCTACACCGGCAAAGACCAGATGGTCTGCATCCAGGATTCCGGTCTCGACAACGGCGACCTGGACAACATCCACCCCGACTTCAAAAACAAGACCGTCAAGGGCCGCAACACCGCGGGCATCGCCTGGGAAAGGGGCACCTATGACGAATGGTACGACGCCGGCAACCACGGCACGCACGTGGCCGGCTCCGCCACCGGCACCGGCGCAGCCAGCGACGGCCAATTCCGCGGCATGGCCTGCGACGCCTCCCTCTTCGTCCTCTGCGCCGGCTTGAAGAACGGCTACATCAGTTCCGGCACCGAGGAAGACCTGCAGAACACTTACAACCAGGGCGCCCGCGTCATGAACAACTCTTGGGGCTCCACCGGCAACGGCTACTACGGTTCCGGCACGCGCCTCTACGACCAGATCATCTGGAACAACAAGGACTACACCATCTGCTTCTCCTCCGGCAACGCCAACAGGAAAATGGACCTGCCGACGGAGTGCACCCTCGGCGTCACTTCCGGCGCCAAGAACATCATCACGGTGGGCGCCTCGGAAAGCTACCGCCCGGAACAGGGCGACGGCTGCTATCCCGACGACGGCGTGCACCAGGGCGTGACGAGCTTCTCTTCCCGCGGTCCCTGCTTGGACGGGCGCGTCAAGCCTGACCTTCTGGCTCCCGGCACCGGCGTCAACTCCACCCTCGCTTCCGCCGAACACACTTCCGTCAGAAGCCAGTATTACACTTACATGGGCGGCACCAGCATGTCCTCGCCCTTAGTCGCCGGCTGCTGCGCGGTCGTCAGGGATTATCTGCAGCACAACAGGCACGTGGCCAGTCCCAGCGCCGCGCTCGTCAAGGCGGTCCTTTTGACCGGCGCCAGGTCGCTCTATCCCGGCCAGTACACGCGCTACCAGGAGATCCCCAACGTGAGGCCCAACAACGTCGAGGGCCACGGACACATCAACGTCAAGGAAAGTTTGGAACCCACGGACGGCAGGATGCAGTTCAAGGAAATGACCTTCACAAGGACCGGCCAGGCTATTACGAACACCTTCGAGAAACCCGAGGGTGTCGATCTGAACGTCGGCCTCGTCTGGACGGACTATCCCGGAACCTACGGCACCGAGAAAGCGCTGGTCAACGACCTCGACCTTTACGTCATCGCGCCGAACGGCTCCGTCCACACCAGGAACGACCACGTTGACAACAACGAGGTCCTGCGCCTGGGCGACCTGGGCGCCGGTCAGTACAAGGTCATTGTCAAGGCTAAAAATATCATGGAAGCCAACCAGCCCTGCGCCGTGGTATTTTCCTACGGCAAAGGCTGGAGAGTGGGCGAGCTTAGTTTGACCAAGGAGCCTTTCTTCGAGTGGAAGCAGACGACCTGCGACATTTCCCTCACGAACCTCGTGGCCGACAGCTACGTCACCTATTACGCCGAGATCCTGACCGATCCGGAAAAAGTTTTCAGCCTCGACAAGAGCAAAGGAAAATTCGCCAAGGGCGAGACAGTCAAACTTACGGCTGATCTTTCCAAGGCGACTTCCGCGCGTCCCTACTGCATTGTGAAGATCAACGCCGAGACCGCCGGCTGCGTCGTCAGGAAGATCTCCGTGGCCAACGGAAACGACGAGGAAGGCTACACCCTCTATAAGGAAGATTTCACGCAGGGCGGTTTCTACGATCTCGTAGGCGAGGACGCCGCGCTCTCCGCCACCAAGAAGACCAAGCTCGAACCGAAGACCGTTTCCCCGGATTATTTCGACGAAGTTTTGAGCGAGGATTTCGAAGGCTATGAAGTCAACGAATCCGTCATCGGCCAGAACGGCTGGTCGGTGGGCTACGGCCGCGCCACCAACGGATACGCCATTGTGCGTTCCGAAAACAGGGCGGGCGTCGTCAACAAGTATCTTCAGATCGCCTTCATCAGCGATCTTTACGCCCCGCATCTGAGGGTCCAGGGCATCAAGCAGAACTGGACGCAGGGACACGCCCACGGATATTTCAAGATCTCCGCCAGGGTGAAGATGTCCGGCAACAGCAGCAAGACCATTTCGCTCTTCACCCCCGACATCGGCGAGAACACCTTCCAAAGGCACGGCGGCGGCTACATTATTTCGACAGGCGGCAAGGACGAGCTTGGCCAGACATACGGGTCGCAAGGCTATCTCGATCCCAACGAATGGACGGATCTGGAAATGCTCATCGAAGCGGACGCTGTGAAGGTCAACGGCGCCAACCGCCACGCCCTCAGAAGAGTCAAGTTCGCCGGCGTGACGGAAGACTGCTACGGCATCTACGGTTCGAGCGGCAACAACGACAACTTCTCGGTCCTGCGCTTCTTCCAGTGGGGCGAGGGCGACTTCTGCGTCGACGATCTCAAGGTCGAGCGCTACGTCACCGACATTCCCTATGAGAAGCTGGCCATTCTGACCAACAACGATACCGGTTCCTCCGATCCCAACGCCGACGGCCTCTTCGCCAAGGTCGGCGTGCCCATAGGCTTGCAGGACAAATTCGACCTGCAGTTCAACGTCAACGTTGCCATGAACGACAAGGTCTCCACCCTCGTCCTGGGCCAGAACAGCAACAACCGCCAGTTCCAAAGCCAGTTCACCAACGAGGGCGGCGACTTCCTGCTCGAACTGACCGACCTTCTGACCGACCCGCACCTCGTTGAAGACCAGTTCCCGACCAACGAATTCATCGGCTACGGTTACAAGATCAACACCGCTCCCTCAAGGAAACTGTTGCACAGACTCTTTGTGAACGGCAAGAACATCTCCGTGGAGAAAGAGCTGACCTCCACCGCCATCAAGCCCATCGCCAGCGTAGACTCCATGCGCATGTACCTTGGCAAGGGCAGGGGCGAGGCGCTTATCAAATCCATGGAAGCGAAACTCGTGCCCATCGAGAAGGCCTCCCTCGGCATCATTCAGCAGCCCTTCAGGATCGGGGAGCTCGAGACCGAGTGGGTCCTGACCAACGCCGCGCCGGCCCAGGAGATCAGCTTCACGGCCAGCATTACTTCCGGCGCCGACCTCTTCGAGGTCAGCCCCGCGAGCGGCACCTTCACCGACAGGATGACCATTACGCTGCGCTGCAA
>DFCM01000071.1 GCA_002366995.1 bacterium UBP3_UBA3054
GCGCCGTGCTCCCTCTGGTAGTCGTCCAGAAGATAGTACATGTTCCTGAGCTGGGAGCGGCATTTTATCTTTGGCAATTCGTCTTTAACGTAATCGTGAACCACCAGGCCGATGAAAGGCAAAACAATGAAAAGCGGAAAGAGCAGCGTGCAAACGAAGGCGGCGATAAAACAGCCTTTGGAAGCCTCTTTTTCCTCACTCGCTCCCCTAGCCAAAGCCAGATAGCCCAAAAAAACGAGCCCCGTTACCGGGATAAGGAGCAGCAATGTCCACCAGCCGGAATGCAAGGTGTCGTGCAGCCTTCTTACGCAGAGCGAAACGAAAGGCAGGATGAAAACGACGAATGAGATCAAAAGAAGCGGCTCGATAATGTCGTCATCAACGTCCAGGCCCTCTTCCAAAAAGCAAAGCGAGATGATCAAGGCTAGAAAAGCCAGGACAGGTATCAGGATTTCCTTCCTGTTGGACTTGCCTTTGTAATCAAAGGCTCTCGTGAAAAAACACTTCAGTTCGTTCATGAACACACCCAAACAAGCGTTAAACATGCACGTCTATTTTACAAAAAAGGAGGTCGATTACGACCTCCTTTTTGTTCGCGGTTGTCCTATCTATGTCTGCGGGCGAAGGCCAGCGCCAGGGCCGCCAGAAGGGCCAGGAAGGCCGGTTCCGGAATGGGAGGCACGGTCTGCTCAAGGCAGAGGTAGCTTAGGAGAACATAACGTCCGTCGAAGTTCTTCCAGCCCTGGACCTGAATGCCAATGTTGTCCGGAACGTCCGGAAGGTGCGTATCGTAGTAATGGGTCCAGTCAAAGCTCCAACTGGTGGAGTCTTCCTCGCTGCTCTGAAGATCAACGCGTTCAAGGAAAGGTCCTTCGTCATCGTAGGCAAGGGTAACGGCGGTGGTGATGTAGTGTCTGTAGACAGCTCTTTCCGAGCCGTCGTAGCGCGGTTGGAATTCGTTGGTGCCCCAAGTGGTGAACCACTTGGTGGCGGAATGGATTCCGTAGGTCGCGACAGGTGTGTCCCCTTTCCTGAACATGGTCCAGCAGCCGTTGTCGGGAACGTAGTATGTGGCGGTCAGGCGAAGCTTTTGGCCGGGCAAAAAGAAGGTGTTCGTGGGAAGATCCATCGTGACGCCGTCTTTGGGGAATTCATTATCGCCGGGTTTCCCCATGAAAAGGCGGGCGACGTAAATGCCGGCCTCGTTGGTATCGATATTGTCGGTGTACTGTTCCCAGCTGCCCAACCTCTTGTAGAGCGGCTGCTGTTCAGAGAGGGATTTTCCCGGTTCATATTGCTGGAAGTAGTCTTCGTACAAAGTCTCCCATTCCTCTTCCGGGGGCTCGTATTCGTAGATCACCTGAAGATCGTCGAAATCGGCGCCGGCTCTGTCCGCGTCGAAAGTGTTGCCGACGGCCGTGAACTCGACGTACTCGGGACGCTCCAGCATGTAACGCAGATGGCAGATATTGCGGCCGATAAATGAGAATCCGCTGTCGTCAAGGGCGCTTATACGATAGAATTCAACCTGGGCCAGATCGCAGTCGATCACGATCTCAAACAGGCACCAGGTGCTGTAAACGACGGCGTTGGTGGTGTGATACCAGGTTCTGCCGGAATCGGCGTTGACCCAGAATGTGTTCGCTGAATTGGCGGCGGAGCTGTTGACGGTGGAATTGTGATTGTAGAAGTATGTCTTGTAGTCGGAGGAATGAGGGGTGAAGCGCAGAATAGGCTTGTCTTCCTTAGTTGTCAGCCTGATCTCGGCGTATCCGTTGCCTTCCGGGATCCTGGTCTTGCCCTTGATCTTTATCTTGGCGTTCTTGCCATGATTGTAATCAAGGCGACCCCAATCGAGAGGGACCCTGACGCCGCGGTCCATTTTCGTCTGCTCTATGCCGGGGGCGCCCTTTTTCCTGCCAAGATGGAGGATCCAGTTCTCCCCGTCGTTGGTGATGTCGACTTCGCCTTCTACGGGATCGTCGCCGACGCAGTTGACGCTGGACTGCATGACTTGCGTGTCGCCCTGTCCGAGCCAGGGGCCAAGATCGTAAGATTCGAAATCGTCCTGCCAGAGGATGTGGGTCTCGGCTTGAAGTAGCGTTGCCGAGGTGATCGTTATCAGAGCAAGCAAAACGAAGATCGGTTTCATAATATTATCCTTGTGGTTTGTAAAATTGCGGTAAGAAAAAGGAGAGCGAGGGCTGTTTTTGGCTCCGGGATCTCTCCGGGATCTTTTTTGGTGAGGGTGATGGTGATGTCTTTGCCTGCGAGAAGCTCTTTCAGCTCGTTCTTGCCAACGTTCTCGATCCTGCCTAGGCGGGTGTACCTGTAAGTGTTCTGACCGTAGAAAATGCAGATGTATCTTGAATTGTAAAGAAGAACATCGCCGGCTTTGGCAGCGATGGAGACATCGTCGGAAGTCAAATTTTTCCCAAGGCTGCCATATTGCTCGAAGACGTTGTCACTCATCTCGACCGTCACATCCTTCTCGTCTACCATGGCCTTAAGCTCCTTTGCCGCCTCGGTGTCGG
Source organism: bacterium UBP3_UBA3054 (assembly GCA_002366995.1). Lineage (GTDB taxonomy): Bacteria > Auribacterota > UBA3054 > UBA3054 > UBA3054 > UBA3054. The sequence continues at coordinate 2,535 of DFCM01000071.1, forward strand.
AGAGTCTCAAATTGAGCGCCGCGTCCCCTACCCTGACGTATATCAGATCGTTTGTGGCGCCGGCAAACGCCGCGGTGGAAAGCGAACACATAAGGGCTGTCAGTGTGATAAGGATTTTTTTCATTAATAAAAAAAAGAGGGGCGCGTATCCGCGTCCCTCCTTGAACAAGCGTTTTATTATTTGTTCTCTGTTTCCGTCGGCGACTCCGCTGAAGTTTCGGCGGGGACTGTTTCCGCGGCGGCACCTTCGGTGCTTTCAGCGGCGCTCTGGGCGGCCTCGGCGGCCTTGGCGGCGGCTTCATCAGCCTCCTGCTGAGCCATGGACCTCAGGTTCTCCTGAGCCCTGCTGGCAGGCCTGGAGCTGCTCTGCATAATGGAGGCGCTTCCATGCTTATAAAGGATGGTCGCCACGAGGCAAAGGACGATGAAAGAAACCGCAAGGACCATCGTGCTCTTGGTGAGCACGTCGCCGGAGCGGTTGCCGAAGGTCGCTTCGCCTTCAAAAGCGTTGGTAAGGTTGTTGCCCTTGCCGGACTGAAGAAGGACGATGCCGACCAGACAGATGCTGACGATCACTAAAAGGACCAATACTATCGTGTATAACATAAATCTCCGTTGGGTATACAAGGCACAGACATCATGTTAACGATGTCTCGCTTTATGCAACCCCGCCAGGATTTGAACCTAGACCGAGAGTACCAAAAACTCTTGTGCTGCCATTACACCACGAGGTTATGTCGTAATGGAATCGGTATTAGTCTCTTTCCTGCTGATCCCACTTCTGCCAAACGAAGTAAGGAATCGAGGTCGTTTCATAGACGCTGTACATGTCATCGACGGAACCGAGGCTCGCGAAATCGAGGCCGCCGGCAACGGCGCGGACGCCGGTCAGGAAGATGCCCTTGAAGAGACCTTCGACGGGGCCCAGATAAGCGTTGTTAGCGGATTCCGTATAGATGCAACGAGGCAATTCACCCCAGCACGTAGCAAGATTGACCAGACCGCGGGTCATCTTGAAGCCCCACTTGGTGCCCCAGAGGTCAGCGGTATTGGCGGTGCGGGACATATTAGCCTCGTCACTCAGAGAGCTGACTTCAGCGGCGGTAACGGTGCCGACCAAAAGAAGGGCCGCGATGGCTACTAACATGCTTTTTTTCATTTTGTACTCCTGGTTGAGTTTTAATTGTGTTGATTAATAATTATAAACTTTTATCACATTGCCTGGGGCAGAATGATGTCGATCTTATGTTCTTCCACTCCCTGCAGCTCGGCCATGGTCTTGGTCGCCAGGCCTTTCTTGGCGTCGGAGCGCGGAATGGACTTGAGGACTATGCGGACCTTGGCGGGCATGCTGTTCCTCTGGAAGGAATCCCAGTTGCCGGCCACGAAACGGGAGTTCTTGGTGCTCCAGTAAAGGACGCGGAAACTAAGGATATCAAAGGCGAACGGCTCGACTTCCTCGCTGTCGTTGACATCGAATTCGGGCCAGTTCTTCGGTTCGTTGAAGTTCCACATGCCTTTGTCTTTCTGCATGCGGACCAGTTCGTAATCGGGCCACTGGGGCTGATCGTCGATCTTGACCTCGCGCATGGCGTAAGCCAGTTCCTTCATGCCGCGCTCGGTCGTGCAGCCGAAGCGGATGACGGACTGGTCCGGACTGAGCTGCTTGATCTCAAAGTAGATCTGCTCGCCCACCGGGCGGTTGTTGTTGACGAGCGCCTGGGAAAGCTCGCGGTTGAGCTGGTCCATGACGGAACGGACGTTCTGGTTCATCTCGGCCCTAAGCTGGGTCTCCGTGACGGTGTCGAAGGTCGAGCGGAACGCGACCATCAGCGACGACATCAGGATGCCCAGAACGCCGAGAGAGACAAGGATCTCAATCAGTGTGAAACCCGCGATTTTACTTCTTAGCGTTCTTGCCATAGGTTATTGCCGGATAAGGGTTATGTACTCGGAAGATCTGACGCAGGATCGGTTTGTTGACCTGGTCTTCCTTGACTCTTGAGTGATCCAGAGGAACCAGCTCCTCCTGGATCTGGGAACGGTCGTAAACGTTCATCTCTATTTGGAAGAAGACGCCCTTGACGCCTTTCTCGCCTATCTTGGTGTCGCCTTCCCTGCCGATGTCGTGCACGGTGTACTGCCAAAAATAGCGGGGGTTCTGTTCGAAAGGATAAACTTCCGAGACCATGACCGGAGAGGAAGCGCGCTTCGTCTTGTCGTCTTCGGACATGTAGCGGGCGAACGCGGTGTCAGCTTTCAAATAGTACTTGGCGATCCTGGAAGCGTTGTCGCCGCGGCCTATCGGGCTGCCAAGTTCGTAGGTCAGCTCGCTGACCTTGGAACGCATAAGATTGGCGAGGACCGTGTTGTCCCTGGCCTTGCGGAAAGACTCCATGCCGGCCGGGAAGACAGCCATGATGCTGCTCATGCCGATCGAAAGGATGGCCAGCGCGGCCATGATCTCGATCAAGCTGAAACCGTATGTCTTAATCTTATTCATTAGTCAAGTCCTAGGGCTTCGAAGGCTGCATCCTCACTTTCCACCTCTTTGCTTCCGGCGGTCTGGGTCTGGGCCGGCTTGTCATCCTCGGGGAAAATGCGGTTTACTGGTTTGACCCGCGCTATGCCGGCCGCCTTATAGATCTGGACCGGCATCTCCCAGATCTCCTGGGGTTCGGTCTTGTCTTCTATGACGATCGGGTTGTGGGAAGCGTAGGTAATTCCTCCTTCCGGAGAGAATTCGATCTCTATGGGCGGCTCCGCCTTGATGTTCAGGCGATGGTCGAGGTAATAAGGCCTGGTGTCGACGGTAAGGTCGTTCTCATAGTCGATGACGTTGTCGGAGCCGGAGTCGAAAGTCTGAAGTTTCCAGACCTTCCTGGTCGGCGTGACCGTCATGCGGATCGCGAATTTTCTGCGCTGGGTGATAGCGGAAGTGCGCGCATAGAAGATACGGTCTTTTATGGCGTTCGCCGCGCTCTCGATGCGCATGCTGCGGCCGACGGCCGCGAAACTCACGACACCTATGGAACTGATAGCGCCGATAATACCGATCACTACCAGAAGTTCCATCAGCGTGAAACCGCTATATCTAGGGCGATTTTCGTTCATTGCGCTCTAACGTTTCGGTTACGGTCTGACGTCGTCCTTCATACCATTGTCGTTTTCGCCCTTGGGTCCGCTTGACCACATGTCAAACTTGGACTTGTTCCATTCCGGCGAAAGGATCCTGAAGTTCAGCGGATTGCCCCAGGCATCGGCGATGGCCTGGTTGTTCTGCTGATGATAGTAATGCTTCTTGTCAGTATCGTAGTAAGGCCCCCTCCAGTTGGGGTTCTTGTAATATTTTTCGCTCTTCTGATCAGGCCCATCGATGAAACCGGTCAGGGCGTTGGAGATCTCTTTGGGATCGTCGGTCTGAGGATAGATGCCCATGTCGGTCTTGTACTGTTCAAGAGCCAAGGCGACATTCTGCATGATAGTCGTGGTCTGAGTCTTCTTGGCCTGTCTCTGGACCATGGCGGCGCCGGTCGTGCCAAGAGTGCCAAGCACGGTGATGATGGCGATAACGACGAGCAGTTCGATTAAGGTAAAACCTTGGATACGTTTCATACTTGACTCCTCAGTGTTTTTTTCTTGATTATTCGATGACCCAGTTTATGATGTTGTCGCGGTTGAAGTCCGCGCCGAAATCTATCGTTTCATCCCTCGTTCCTTCGGTGGCCTTGTTGTCGGGACCGCAGGAATACAGAAGATACATGTTAGGATTGTAGGGGCAGCGGGGGCATTCCCTCTGGTTTTCCCAATAGCGGTAAGGAACGTCCCAGGGGTCCATCAGTTTGCCAGCCCTGACCGGGAAGCTCTTGTCGATGTCGATGTAGGGCTTTTTCCAGCGGGGGTGGTTCGAAGGGATGTCGCCTTCGTCGCCGGTGTATTTTCCATCGCCGTTCAGGTCGCCGGTCAGGCAGCCGATCATCACGGAGTTGTCCGCGGGGCCGTTGCCGGTCGGAGGATAGCAGCCGAAATCGTTGTGATACTGGCTGAGAGCGAGCTCCAGGCGCTGAATGACAGCTTCAGCGGCAGAAGTTTTAATTTTGGCTTTGGCGACGACGGTCACGCCTCCGGAAAGAGCCGCAAGGATGCCGATGACGCTTATGACCACCAAGATCTCTATAAGGGTGAAACCCTTGTTAACAGTCTGCTTCATGACTTTGTTCATTCCTGTTGCTGTTCTTTTTCTTCAGTCGCTTTCGCTTCCTCGTTTCCCAACGCAACCACTTCCTGAAGGATATCGGAAAGTTCCTTTATGGCCTCCGCCGGAACGATTATCGTCCTCTTCGTAGCTGAATCCTTTTCGCTGATCTTCAAGAAGCGTCCGCGCTTGTTTTCTTTGTAATCGACGTAGAAAAGTTTGCATTCACAGACGATCTTCTTTGTCAGGATGAGCTTTTCGTTGGCGTTGTAGTTGTTCTGCTTGGGAAACATGATTTACCTCGCTTCCCGCCAGGTCCCGTCGAATCAGCGGTAGAGCTTCATCAAACGGTGAGCGTTGCGGCGGGCGGCTTTCTGCTTGCGCAGTTTTTTCTCGCTGGGCTTCTCGTACTGGGCATGCTGGCGCACGACTTTAAGAACGCCTTCGCGATCGACTTTCTTTTTCAGGCGACGGATCGCCTTGTCAACTGTTTCGTTTTTACGAACCGTAACTGTTAACACGTATTCCTCTCGGATTTAATGAATGTACATGTGACCCTCTCCCGCAAGCGCACCGTGCGCCTGTGGTAGGGTAAAAATTATCGTTAAGAATTATATTCAAACGCCTTCCCTTTGTCAAGGCAGAACCGACCTGACAAGGGTTTAGCGTTTCATCGCCCGGCGGACCAGTTCCTCGACGTATCCGAAGAGATAGCGCTGCATGAGAGAAACGGTCTCCAGCGGAAGCTTGTCATGCATGGCAGTCTGCCAAAGCTTGTGCATTTCCTTGGTCGAGACTATGACTTTGTCAACGTGCATGATCTCCCGTCTGCGGGAGAACTGCTGGTCTATGTAACGGTTGTAGAGGCGGTATCTGGCGTAGAAATAGACAAGGTCCAGCATGTCGCGCTGGATATGGGGCTTAAGCGCCTCCGCCATCTTCATAAGCTCTTTGGTCGCCTTCGGATAATCGTCCGAATCGCTGAGGTGGAAATTCTCCATGTAGGAGGAGAATTCCTTGACTTTCTCGTTCTCCGAGCCGAAGTAGAAGATCGGCCAGCCTTCCTTCAGGCTCTCCTCCGTGGAGGTCTTGCGCCACAGAAGCGAACCGGCCCTGTACACGGCTTCCCAAGCGAGGACGATCGGCATCCTCATCGCGCCCTGCATAAGCTGCGGGGCAAGCGGCGTGTCGAGCCTCTGGCAGTTGTGGCTGCTGTAGGCTAAGACCACCCCACCCTGCTCGTTCTTGTCCTGCTTGACGCTCCAGAGGGCCTGGAGATGGGACTTGAGGCGTATGCTGACCTCGGTCGCGGGGAAAGAGAGGGCGTAATAGCTGTTCCAGACGCTCTGACCGGCCTTTTGGAAGCGCTCCGCGCTGTCAAGCTCGCGGTTGTCGCGCATAAGGACCGCGCCGCCCTTGGGCCATTTGTCGAGAAGGTCGCCGTTTAAGATGTCGGACCAGGTTATGGGCAGCTTCCCCTCCTCTTTCAGGACGCCGCAGAGCTCCAGGGCGTATTCTTCCTGGGATTGGCTGAGTTCCTGGGTGAAGGAGTTGTCCTCTTCGCGTCCGGCGAAGTCAAGGAAGACATACTGTCCGCCGTGCGCTCTGGCGAGGTCGCGGCAAAGACCCTTCATCAGTTCCCTGGCCTCGGGCAATTCCGTTTTGACCTTGGCAAGGCGGTCGTTTTTAACTTCCGGCAGATCGGAGAGCCAGATGTAGGGCTCAAGCTCCCAGATAAAGTTCACGCTTCTCAAAACCGGCAGAAGCGGGATCATGGTTATGCCAAGCCTCTTGGCGTAGGCCACCATTCTCGAGACCTGCTCTTTGCTGTAGCCGTAGAAAGCGGAGGCGTACGGCAGAGAATACGGGAACATGCCGCGGTAATCGATGATGACGGCGTTGTATTTCAAGGCAGCCAGCTTGTCGAGAATGTTCCTGACGTACTCGATCTTGTAATTGTAGACCGAAAGGTCGAGATGAAACGCCCTGACCTTGCAGTCCGGCGCGTCCTCGATCTCCATGCAGCGGATGCTGTCGGTCGTGGCGTCCAATATCTTCAGGAAGGTCTGGAACGCTCCGCACAGGCCTTCATAACCGCCGGCCGAGACCAGAACTCCGTTCTCCGTGACCTTGATGGCGTAAGCGTCCTTTTCCATGTTCGCGACTTCAAAAAAACGGATCTTGATGCCGTTTTCCTGAAGCGTCTTCTCCGCGGTGTGCGGGAAGTCGTGCCAGGCCGTGGCTATCTCGGTGCGGAACTTCTCGCTGAGCGGCTTCTTGATAGAATAGCTTTTCTCGCCGTAAACGATGCGTTTCGGCTCAGGGATTATTTTGTAGTTTTTTTCCATTTTTCTTCTCGTTGTAAGCGATGCGCGCGCGTTTTAAAAGTTTGTTCCAATCCTTCGCCATGTCGGGATTGAGAGTAAGGTAGGCCGCGTCGAAACGGACCCTGTTCTTGTATATCTCCTCAAGCGAGAGATAACTTTCCAATTCCTCCGGCGTGATGTAAGGACGCGGGAATTCGTCGTGCGTAAAGCGGTATACCCTGTCGTAGAACCACCAGCCGTTCTTCAGGCGCATAAGTCCGGTCCTGGCCCTCTGCTCCCCCGGCAGGTCTTTTTGAACGCAGCAGTTCATATAGGTGTATACGTACCTTTCTATGGGCGTTACCAGAATGGGCCTGATCGTCCTGGGTTCCTGCTTCATGCCATCGTACCATTCGTTTATGAGGCGGTAGGCGTAGAATTCGAGGTTGGGATCTTCCAGGAGGTCCTTCGTCTTAGGGGTATAGGTGGCGTTGTCGTTGATGGTCCTCACGATAAGGTTCGTGAAGACCGCGTTGTCGAGGCTGAGCTTCTTCAGGCCTTTGTTGATCAGGTGATTCTCGTACTGGATGTGCTGGTGAAGATAAGTCCAGCGGAAAAGCTCCGCCGTCAGGTAGATGGCGTCCGCCAAAGTCTTGACCTTTTCCGCGGAACGGCACATGATCATGGCGTTGGGGTCCGTAACGTCCGAGCCGAAGGCCCTCATGTCGTGGTAAAAATACGGCATGAAACCTTTGGTCGGCCTGTACATCAGGATCCACCACACATAGCAGCCCTTTTTATTGATCTCATCCTGCATGAAGGGCAAAAAGATGGACTCCTTAACGATCCAGTTCTTTGTATTCGGTCTCAGGCTCTGCTCGTAGAGGCAGTTCTTATGGACCCAGGAATTCGGCTCCGCCTGGTAAATGACGATGTCCCCCGGCGTGTAGGCGTTCTCCAAATAATCGAAAACGTAGCGCACGCCTTCCAGCTGTTCATTGAACATTTTTTCCGATTCGGCATAAGCGTTGCCTTCATAGCAGACCAAAATAGAAAAACCGATCATGGAAAAGGCGCATCCCCATGAGATTATCGTCCGGCGCCGTTGCTCGTTTTTAGTCAGCAGCCATCCCGTCGCAGTCCAGAGCCATTCTACAACATAGCACGCGGCAGCCGCCAGAACGAACATGTCCAGAACGAGCACGAAAATGATGTATTTGTCCCTGAACTGCTCGTATGTCAGGCGCTGCGTAAGCAGCCTCAGCAACACGAAGGTGGACAGCTTCACGAAGAAATAATAGAGGGCGATCAGCCTGATCTTCGTGAAGAGCAGGATCACAAAAGCCGCGATGGAAAGATAAAGAACGATGTGAGCGAACGGCGCGCCTACCCACAGCCTTTCGCAGATCCCTCCGACCACGGAGAAAGAAAGTTCAGAAATAAGGTGCGCGCTGCCGCGCCCGGTCGGCGTATAGGGCTTGTCCGCGCCAGTCACCTGAAGGAACTGGTAACAGTAGACGAGACAGGGCAGCACCAGCATGATGAACTTGCTGTAGAAGACTTCGAAATCGTCTTTGAAAACGCTAAGCGCGCCCTTAAATCCCAGCTTTCGCAGTTCTCCCCTCTTTTCCCAGGCGAGGAAAAGCAGAGGCGTGAAAGCGTAAACGCAGAGGAAAATGTTCGAGAAGGCGAAAAGGATGTAGAAACCCTGATGCGAACCCATGCCGCCGACAGCCGCCAGGGCATACAGGGCGTAGTCCCTCAGGGAATCCCTGGCGCCCGGCGCCTTTTTTAAAATATTGACAGCCTCTATCAAAAGCCAGGTGGTGAAAAAGCAGACGAAGGAATAGTAACGCGCCTCCCTGCCGTGCGTCAAAAGGAGATAAGAGACCGCGCCGAGTGAAGCCAAAAGCAGCCCGGTCCATTTATCCTTGAGATCTTTCCCCAGAAGGAAGAAAAGCGGGACCGTTATGAAACTGAATATCGCGGAAGGCAGCCTAATCTGCCATTCTCTCAAAACTGCGGACTTGGTGAAGAAAGAGAAAAGGTGGCCGTCGATGTAGTATATGATCGCGTTGACTGGCGCGCGGCTGGTGATGTAGAAACGCCAGAGGCGCCAGAGAGACCAGTGCGACCTTTCCTCCGAAAGGCACTCGTCATACGTCATGCCGCGCCATGAGAGATGGTAGAAGCGCAGGTAAAAAGCGAAGGCCAGAAGCAGGAGCAGCAGAAGGTACGGCCAGGCTGTTTTTAGGAAGGAAAGAATTTTCTTCATGATCTCTCCCCCTTTATTATGAACCTTACGGTCTGGCAGAGCGAGCCTATGATGAGCGCCGCGAGCCACACCCAGGCGATCATCCTCAGCATGAGATAGGCGTTGTTAAGCCTGACGAGCCTGAATCCTTCGAGAACGACCATCTCCCTTCGCACGCTCATCCTGATGTTGCTGAAAAAGCGCGTGAAGAAACGCATGAAAGTGTCGGAATCGTCCGGATAGAGCTCGTTGCGGCCTCCCAGGACATGGTCGCTGTATGAGGCGACGGTCAGGCTGCCGGCTACGGGCGTCTCCAACTCCTCGGGCGTTATGTCAGGCTTCGGCCGGTTGTGCCAGATCAGAGAGTAGAAAGACATAGGCTTCAAGCCCATCAGCCAGCGCTCGTTCGTCGTCTGCAGCATAGGTTCCCCGAAGCCGAACGAGTAAATGGGAGCCAGGAGTATGGCAATGGAAACGACAGCCAGGGCGAAGGTCGCTAGTTTGGAATAAAGATCGCGTCTGAAATAAACGATCAGGAAACAGAAGGTCAGGTACGACGCGCCCCAGAAGACAAGGAAGCTCGGGAAGAAAAACTGAGCCAGCCCCAAAAACGTTTTCAGGTACGTGGGAGGGAGCTTGGCTTCGACAAGAGAAACTTTCTCGATGAAAGCGCTGCCTCCGCCTTCATGCCACATGCGCAAAGATATGTCCTCATAGAAAGCGTGGACCGTATCGATGATAAAGACCTGCTGTTTGCTTCCCTGCCCGAAAAACGTCATGAGATTTTCCGTCTGGGGATCGTCATAGCAAGAGGCCTTGTAAAGGTCGACATAAACGAGAGCGTGCCGGCCGCTGTCCATAGCCCGCCCCTTTACCTTCAGCATCCCGGCGGCAAAGGGCGAACAGCTTTTCAGGGGTATTCTCAAAACGGAGCCTCCGCTTTTAAGCTCCTCATTCACGTCAGCGGTGATCAGCTTCCTGCTCTGAGGCCCTTCCATGGAAGATTTCAGAACATTGAAAGGCGTGGCGGAGACAACGAACGACAGCAGCCCCAAAGCCACAAAGGCTATGAGGAAACGCCAGGCGTTCTCTGTCCTCACATAAAGATGAACGGCGAAAAACAGGATCAGGAAAGCGATGACGGCATTGCGAAGGACCAGGACAAGATAGGGCCAGAAGCATTTCAGCTTTTCCCTGGTGTTTGTCATGAAGTAATAGATGTTCTCCCCTTTCAATTCCGTCGTCATCACGTTGCCGACCATAAGGTAATAGCGTCCCGGTTCGGAAACTTTGAGGCGCAGCGTAAAAACCTTGCGGCGTTGGAAAATGGAAAGGAAGAGACTTTCTCCGCGCGCGGTGATCTTGTTGAAATGGCCTATGGACGTGTCGGGCTTCAGGAGCGCTTCCCTTTCAGCTTCGCTGACAAGGGTAAACGTCATTTTCGGCTGCTTTTCCGCTTTGCCCTTCAAACTTCCCAGATAATTCAGCATCAGCTTCCCTTTGCAGGGCACGTCGACGGGATAGAACTGATACGTGGTCCGCCCTTTCAAGACAGACTGTACCTCGCCAACGTCGGACGTTCTGATATCAGGATAAGCCGGCGCGACCTTTTTGCCGACAAAGTACACGGCTTCCAGAATCAGATAAGCTGCGAAGAGCAGCAAAGGTATCAACTGCTTTGCGCGAAACATCTCTGAAGATCACCAGCGGTTCCAGTGGATCTTTTCCTCTTTGTATTTGTCCTTGGGCTGATCTTCGCCCGTGGGGTACCCGATGGAGATGAGAGAGAGGACTTCGTAGTCGTCGCTGTAATTGAAAAGCGCTTTGTAACTTTCGGTGCGGTCGGTCAGGGGATGCCCGGCGCACCAGACGGCGCCCAGTCCCAGGGCTTCGGCGGCCAGAAGAATGTTCTCGGTAGCGGCCGAGCAGTCCTGCTGCCAGAACTTCTCGTCCTTCTTGCCGAGGACAAGGATCACAGCCTTGGCTTTCTGAAGCATCATGAGCCCGGGCTTGTCGCTTATGGATGCGACCTGCGTCATGTTGGTCACGATGATGAAGGACCAGGGCTGGCGGTTAACGGCGGTCGGAGCGGCCATGCCGGCCTTGACGAGCGTCAGCAGTTTGTCCGCTTCCACTTCCCGATCGGTGTAATGTCTCACGCTCTTCCTCGAGAAGATGACGTCCAGGGCGCTTTTTTCGCCCGTTTTCATCTCGGCCGCGGCCGTCTCGTATTCCGCGCCCTTGGCGTTGCGTTTTTCCTTGGCGTTCTGCATCTGGATGACGAGGATGGCTACGCCTATTACGAGGATGGTCGTCAAAATGATGTTAGTAAGCCTTGATCTGTTCATTTCTTTATCTCCTTGAAGAAGGCTAGAATTTCTTCTTTGGTGACTTCTTTCTGGGTGCCGTTCTTCATGTCCTTAAGGTTCCAGACGCCCTTTAACCTTTCATCGCCTCCCCTTATGAGAACGTAGGGGGACATGGAGGCGTTGGCCTGGCGGAACTGGGATTTCACGGAAGCCTTTTCCGGCAGCACGGCAACGGAAACGCCCATGGTGCGCAGCGCGTCCGCAAGCACCAGATTCTCAGTTATCGCCTCCTCGTCCATTGAGACCATGAAGAGATCGGTCGTGGGAACGCTCTCCTCTTCACCTTTGATGGCTGAGAGGGCTATCATGAGCCTTTCCTCGCCTATCGCGAAGCCCACGGCGCCCGTAGGAGCGCCTCCCATGCTTTCCACGAGGTCGTTGTAGCGTCCGCCGCCGCCCAAGGCGTCCTGGGAGCCAAGGGAGTTGTGCGTCACTTCGAAGATGGTGTGCGTGTAGTAGTCGAGGCCTCTCACGAGCTGGGGCTTTTCGACGTAGCTGATACCCATGTCGTCCAGCGCTTTCAGAACGGTCTCGTAGTGCTTTTTCGCTTCGTCGGAGAGACAGTCCTTGATGCTGGGCAGATCGTTCTTGAAGATCTCCTGACAAGTCGGGACCTTGCAGTCCAGAAGCCTCAGCACGTTTCTTTCCAGCCTGCGCTGGCAGTCCGGGCAGAACTTGTCGAAGTTGGCGCGCGCGCGTTCTCTCAAAACGCCGCGGTACTTTTCAAGGCTTTCCTTGTCGCCCAGAGTATTGATGTTGACGGAGACGCCCTTCAAGCCCAGCATCTCGAAAAGTCTTACCATCATGGATATGGTCTCGGCGTCCGCAAGCGGGCTGTAGGTCCCGAACATCTCGACGCCCAGCTGGTGGAACTGGCGCTGGCGGCCGGCCTGGGGCCTTTCGTAGCGGAACATGGGGCCCATGTAATAAAACTTCCTGATCTTCTGCCCCAGAAGCTCGTGCTGCATGGCGGCCCTGACGACGCAAGCCGTGCCTTCCGGGCGCAGCGTGATGCTTCTCCCCTTGCGGTCGGAAAATGTGTACATCTCCTTTTCAACAATGTCGGTGTCTTCGCCGATGGAGCGCATGAAAAGTTCGCTCTGCTCGATTATAGGCGTTCTGATGTTCTCATAGCCGTAGCGTTCGAAGTGCTCCCTGACCTTGCGTTCCACTTCGTTCCAAAGGGCGCTCTGCGGCGGAAGAATATCGACCGTTCCTCTTAAAGACTGTATCTCGTTCATGATTCACCTTCCCAATTTTCCGCCATATTTATCCTTTTGCCGGTGGCGGGGTGGCTGTATAGAAAAATCTCAATGACGCGCGGCACGTTAAGAACCGCGAGGTTCCCCTCAGCAAGCCTTCTCAGGGCGGAGGCAAAAGCTTTGCCCAAGCCTGTCGACTGAAGCGCGAAAAGATCGGCTTCCGTTTCGCACTTTCTCGAGAAGCCGTTCGTTATGGGCATCGTCACAAGCTGCCACAGCGAGAAGAAAAGCAGAAAAACCGGATACGACCCGGCCGCGGAAAAATCGATGCCCGCCCTGGCGCAGTAGAGCGCCAAAACTTTCGAGAGCAGGAAAAGCCCCAGCAGGATAAGAACGGCGTGCAGCGCGGCCAGTTTCCAGATGTGGCGCCTCTTGTAGTGACCGACTTCGTGCGCCATGATGGCGATGATCTCGTCCTCGGGATATTCAAGCAAAGCGTCGGACATCATGACTCTCCTCGTCGCGCCGAGGCCGCAGAGCATGGCGTTAGCCTTCTTCGTCTTCTCGGAAAGATCGAGCCGGTAAAGGCCCGTCACTTTCAATCCGTTCGATTCGAGCATCTTTATGAGGCGCTCCTTGCAAGGATGCTCCTTTATCTCTTCGCTCTTGTAGAAGAGCGGAAGAATGACGACCGGAAAGAGCATGCCCAAAACGATCTGCAAAAAGATCCAGCCCGCGCCCGCCGCCAGAAACCACCATTGCCCTATGTAACGCATCATGGCGTAGCAGAAGAGCAGCGCGGCCAGAAGCAGAAGCGTCGTCAGGAAAGTGCTCTTAACCAGATCCCAGAACCAGCCGCCGAAACTCTGGTTGCTAAGGTCGAAGATCTTTTCGAGCCTGTAGTCCTTCGCGTAAGTGTAAGGGAACGTTATGATCTGGTAGGCGGCCTGGACGATGAAAATGAAGATGAGCGTCGAAAGCCAGAAGTTGCCGTTGACAGCTTCAACGGTCTTGTGCCAGACTGAAAGCGAGAGCGATCCCCTCCC
>DFCM01000137.1 GCA_002366995.1 bacterium UBP3_UBA3054
TATCGGCTCTTACTGGCATTTGATGAAGTCTACCATTCCGCAACGGAAGCGGAACAGAAAGAGTTTATGAAAGCCTTTATCGAGCGAATTGAAATGTTCCCGGAGAAAAGGAAAGACGGAAGCTGGATAAAGAAGATCGTATTCAATTTCCCTGTGCCTGTTGATGGCGAGGAAGTGAAAGAACTTCCCTTGGAAACTGAAACAACTGTCGACCTCGTGATTCTTGGGCCATTGCGCTCCCTTCGTATCGCCTCTCAGGTCATTGTAGCAAAGGTATTCGGCCGGAAGCGTGTCGCCGCTGTGGACGACAGGAAGATTTTTCCTTCCTGTGACATATTCGAACTGCTTCTGGGTGGTCTCGAAAACGCCGATATAATAAGGCTCGGTAATTGTGACGGAATGCTGCGTCTCGTCGGTGTCTCTGCCCAGCTCGCCAGAAGGAGAGCCCATCTGGAAATTGCCAGGCTCGATCCTTCTCATCCAAAGCTCCTTCGTGCGGCAGTCGTCGCTGGAAAGATCTGGACCTACGGAAGAAGTTCGCACGCCGGAAGTCGTAAGATCGAAGACAAGATAATCGGCCGCGCTCGTGGCGTCCGTCGCGCTGACTTTGATCTTAAGATTGTTGGATTTGAGAGTCAGGTTGGCAGCGGGAGTCCAAATAACTTTGTGCGTCCCAGCTTCGAAGAGCACGCCGTTGGCGCCGTCTTTTTCCAATGTTCCGCGGTCGCTGAGCTTGAAGACCGTTTCGCCGTCGTCGAATGTGCCGTAGAAGTCGACAGTAAAGACCGGCATGACGCTTTGGGTGTCGGAAGCGAGAGTGTAGTTGATCACGACGCTTCTCTTAAAAGGCCAGGCCTGCTGAGCGTTGACGGAGGTGACCGTAACGTCCGCGAAGGCGCCCAAGGATGCGACCGTAAAAACGAGCAGCACAAGCGCGCCTTTTTTGCGAGCGATCAAAAGGCCGCCCAAAATGGCGAACAGCGCGAGGCAAGCGGGCTCGGGCAGGATCTTGACGCTGCGGGTCAGAACGACCGTCTCTTCAGAGGTCGTGATGGTTTCCTTAAGTTCATAAATGTCGCTCTTGGAAAAATCATCATACGTTGGATCTTCATAGTTCCATAAGACCGTGCCTTCCACCGCGGTCTTGGAATCGTCGGAGAAAAGCTCAGCGACCTTCGCGGAATCAACCGTGTCCGTAGCGGTAAGCTCGAGGGATCTGGGATCGCCGTCCGCCAGGGCGCTGCTGTAAAAGATCTTGTCCGCGGGAAGGAGCGTTATAGTGGAAGATGTGTCGCTTCCGTCAAACGCGACAGCGTCGGACCAAAGCTCATTTCCCAAAACAGACGCGCATAAAAGCGCGCAAAGTAAGAATAATAATTTTTCATGTTTTTTTAGGATAAAATTTTAAAAAGAGGCCAAAAGTTTATCAAAACGGCATTTGAAATTCAAGCAAGTTTTATATTCCGAGCAAATCCATCTGCAATATCGGGCATAAAAACGCCCAAGGGCCCCACTATATAAACGCAAAGAGAGCAATACCCCTAAGCATTCCTCACGGAGGACGCTAATCAAGGCCATGCACGCGTAGTCCGTGAGCAAGGGGTATTGCTCTCTTTGTGCGGATTTATGAGCGGAAAGGATTTTTACTGGATTATTGCCAGACGGAAGCCTGTTCTCCTGCCGTGGAACAGCGGATTGCAGCGCACACGCTGGGCCGAACGGATATCACCGGCATCAAGGCCGCAGTTTCCGCTTTTTAGAATATTGTCTCCGGAATCCGCGCCGATTGGATCGATCTGGGGATCGGGGCCAAGATCATAGATATATTTGTCCAGGCAAAATTCCGCCACGTTGCCGTGCATGTCGTAAAGCCCCCAGTTGTTCACCTTGTAGCTGCCAACGGTGGTGTGCTCGGTGTTGTAGTCGCCGTGCCCGTCGTTCCAGTCGTATTCATACCTTCCGACCTCGTTCGCCTCTGAGCATTGTATATAGCTGGATATGTTTTTGCCGCTGTTCAAAGCCGTCGTCGTTCCCGCGCGGCAGGCGTACTCCCACTGAGCCTCGGTGGGGAGATCCAAAGGCAAGGCTATTTTAGAGCGCAGAATGCCCATGACAGAGGTCGGATCGACGTGCTTGTTCTTCGGGAAGGACAAGCCTTCGTCCGTCCCGCGGATCCGCTCGTAAGAAATTCTCTCGACAGGCCGTTCGTCGCCAACGAATTCCGAAGGATTGTCCCCGGTTATAAGCTGATACTGTTTCTGCGTCACTTCGAAAACGCCGATATAGAAACTCTTCGTCAAAGTGACCTGATGCTGCGTTTCGTGTTCCAGGCGTCCTTCCTCGTCCTCCGGACTGCCCATCATGAAAGTGCCGGGCTCTATAAGGCGCAGCACAAGCTTGGTGGTCTTGTACTGACTGGTCCATTCGTAAGGCGCTTCGGAAGCGGAAAGGAATTCCACCGGATAATTCGTCGCCTCGGGGCCCTCGGAAAGGTCTATGACCATGTATCTGACGTCGTCCTTGTCCCTCTCGATGGCGTCGACCCTTATCCGGAAGGTGTCCGTGTTCACATTTTCCAGCCTGCTGTCGGTCGGTGTCCAGATAGCGGTGTGCTTGCCGATGCCGAAGACCTGGCCTTCCGTTCCCTCCGGGGCGTCTTGATAGAAGCCCAGGAACTCCGCGCCTTCGCCTTTAAGCTTTCCCTTAGACGACAGCCTGAAAACTTCCACTCCGTCCAGCGTTCCGTAAAAGCGCACGTCGTACAAAGCGGACCCTTTGGTGGAATCGCCTATCGTATAGTTTATGGTGACGCTTCTGTCAAAAGGCCAGTTCTGATGAATGCTGACAGACGTAACGTGATTGTTGTCGGCGTATGAGCTCATCGCGCCAAGCGCGGCGACTGCCAAAACGACAACAACGCTTATAGTGCGGCGGCGCAGAAGCAGCGCGCCCGCGATGCCGATCAACAGAAAGCCGAAGGGCTCCGGCAGTATCGTCACGTAACGGCTGAGCGTTTTCGTTTCCACGTCGGTCGTTATCGTTTCCTTAAGAGCATAAGTTTCGTTCTTGGGAAGCGAGGCATATTCGGAATCGTAGTAATCCCAGCACACCGCGCCTTCCGCTTCGTCGGAAGTCGTGTCGGAAAATATAAGACCGTACTGCTCCGGATCGGAAGCGACCTCCGCCTTTATCACAAGAGACTTCATGTTGCCGCCAGCCAGAGCGCTGCAGTAATAAAGCTCGTCAGTATGCAAAAGCAGGATGGGCTCGTCCGTTATGGGAGCGCCGTTGAACGAGGCGTTGCTTGACCAGCAATCCTCGCAGAACGCCGCGCCGCAAAAGAGCGCGGCCGCAAAAAACAAAAGCATCTTTTTCACTGGTTTTCTTCCTTTATGTTGTCTTTGCGTTCATAAAATCTTCCCAGGCGGCGTAGAGGTCGTTTAGCTCTTTCTGAGCCTGCTCTTTTTCCTGGGTGAGGGTGCGGCCGAGTTCGTGGTCCGCTTTGGCGAAGGCGTCGGCGATCTGCTTGTCGAGGTCTTCGATCTTTTGTTCGAGCTGCTCTATTTTGCCGGTGAGCTCGGCTTCCTGTTTGGCCAGTTTCTGCCTGGCGTTGTTGGAAAGCGGTTTGGCAGCGTTGTTCTCTGTTTTGGGTTTGGGCTGCTCTTTTTTATTCTGCTTGCTTTCCTTGGCTTCTTTCTGTTCCCTTTCCTTTTTATGGAACCAGAATTCGGAATAAGAGCCGGGGTAGGAGTGAAGCTTGCGCCCCTCGACCTCCACGATGCGGGTGGCCAGCTTATCCAGGAAGTAGCGGTCGTGGGAGACGACTATGAGCGTGCCTTTGTAGTCGCTTAGCGCTTCTTCCACGGCTTCGCAGGTCTGGATGTCGAGGTGGTTGGTGGGCTCGTCGAGGATCAGCGTATTGGGATTGATAAGCATCAATTTCGCAAGCTGGAGGCGGTTCTTTTCGCCGCCGGAAAGATCCTTGATCTTTTTCTTCAGGTCATCCTTGAAAAAGAGGAATCTCGCCAAAAGATCGTAGGCCTGTTTTTCGTTGGTGATGCCCGAGATGGCGATCTCCTCGAAGACCGTGTTGTCAGGGTTCAAGGTCTCCTGCTGCTGGGAGCAGTAGCCGATCGTGATGGAGGGGCCGACTCTTAAGGTGGGATTCTCCCAGTGGCCGTCGTTCATGATGGCTTTTATAAGCGTGCTCTTGCCGCTGCCGTTGGGGCCGACCAAAGCGATGCGTTCCCCGGAGGAGATGTCGAGGTCGACGTTGTCGAGGACTTGTCTTCCGTCAAAACTGGCGGAGAAGCCTCTGACCTGAATGGCGATGTTGGCGTGGCTGGATTCTCCCTGGAAGCGGATACTCGCTTTCTTATCCTCTTTTTCCGGAGCCTGCACGGCCGTTTGCTTCAGCTGCTCGATCTTCGATTCCCTCGAACGTATCATTTTTCCCCAGCGTTTGTCGTCGTAGACCTGGGCGAAATTGCGGATCCTTAAGATCATGGCTTCCAGGCTGGCCAGGCGCTTTTCATAAGCGGCGTGCTCTTTTTCCTGGCGTATCTGCTGCTCGAGTTTCTGGGCCCTGTAGTCGGAGTAGTTGCCCGGGAAATATGAGATCTTGCCGTTCCTCAATTCCAGTATGCCGTTGCAGGTCTGGTCGAGGAGATAGCGGTTGTGGGAGACAAGAAGAATAGCGCCTTTGTATTTCTTGAGGAAATCTTCCAACCAGGCGATGCCCACGTAGTCCAGGTGGTTGGCGGGCTCGTCCAGAATCAGCAGGTCGGGACGGTTGAGAAGCGCGCCGGTCAAGGAGACGAGGTTCCTTTCCCCGCCGGAAAGCGACATGACGGTCTGCTTGGTCCTGTTGGCGAGGCCAAAGGCCGCCAGCATGCGCTCTGCCTGCACGGCGTAGTTGTCGCCGCCCTGCTCTTCGAAAAGGTCCCTCGCCCTCTGAAAGGCGTTGAGCTTTTTGTCGAGGTCTTCGGGGGCGCACTCGGCAAGCTGCTTCTCGGCTTCCCTTAAGCGTTTTTCGACTTTGTTGTGCTCTTTTAGGAGGTAATCTAAGATCGTTACGTCGTCGGGGCAGATCACAGTCTGCGGAACGTAGCCGATCCTCGCTTCTTCGTCAAAAATAAAAGATCCTCCGGAGGATTTCTCTTCCCCCACGAGGATCTTTAAAAGCGTGGTCTTGCCGCAGCCGTTGGCGCCGACCAGGCCCCATTTGTCGCATGGGTTGATCTCGAAGGAAACTCCGTCCAAAAGGACTTGCAGTCCGTATTCCTTCCTGAGGCCGTTGACGCGGAGAAGGGCCATTTTTTAGCCCTTATTCTCCTTTTTCCTCTGCCGGGGCGGTGCTTTCCACTTTGACATCGCCGCGGGCGGAGCCGCCTTTCTTCAAGCTCTTGGAGACGTTCTTCTTCACTTCTTCCACCGTCTTTTTCGGCTTGTCCTTCTCGGCTTTCTTGGCGGCTTCCAAGGTCTCCTGTTTGGCTTTTTCAGCGTTGCGGATCCTGTCTCTTTCGGCCTTCTCCTCTCTTTCCTTGGCTTCCCTTTCCCTTTCGGCGTCGGCTAAAGCTTTTTCAGCGATCTTTTTCGCTTTGGCTTCGGCTTCCGCTTTGGCTTTGGCCTGGTATTCTTCCCAGAGTTGTCCGCTTTCGACGTCTACCCGCTGCATTTTGAGGGTCGATTTATCCTCGGGGGCGGGCATGAGGCGCCACTCGACTTTGCGGCCGTCTATGACTTCCGTTTGCGGAGCGGAAGGAGGCGTTGAGGGGTTGGAGACTATTACGGGCGCGCCGCTGGTGTCCTTTTTTACGACCGTCATGGTCATTTCGTTCTGCTTAGGCTGCTGCGGAGTTGTCGGCTGGACAGTTTTGGCAGGCTGCGCCGCGGTCTGGGCCGTTTGCGCGGCCGGCGCGGAAGTGGCTGTCTGCTTCGGCTGCTGAGCCTGGCCTTGCTTGGCGGCGGCCATCTGCCTGAGGTAAGCGTCGAAATAATTGTAGGTCGGCTTGGCGGTCGCGGGCCTGGGGCCGGAAACCGTCTCGCCCTTTACGAGCTTTATGATGATGTCGAGGGCCTGGGGCATGCAGAAGTAGCCGAGGTGCGAGCCGTGGTCGAGCATGACGAGACGGTCGCCCATGGCGCGCTTGAGCCAGTTGCGGTCGTAGTCGTTCAACAGGAAGTCGTCGGCGGTGTGCAAACAGACGATGTTTTGGTTCTGCCTGAGCTCGTTGGCCATGGCCGGGAGGCTGCAGATGCCGTTGACGTGCTTGAAAGGCTCGCTGGTCGCGAAGATCGTGGGATGCGCTTCCTTGAGGAAGGTGTCGACGTAGCGCTGGAAGCCGTAGCGTTCCAGCTGCTTCTCGAACTCCTGCTGCTTCCAGCTGGAGACCTCGCCGAAGATCTCCATGGGATGGCGCTCGATGATCTTTTTCATAACGTCGCCCAAAGACATCCTGAACGTGAAACCGATGACGAACGAAGCCTGCTCTTCCGTGACGGGAAGATAGGAGTCGGTCTTCAGGGCGCCGTAGGAATAGCCTTTGTAGAAACCGACCGCCATGTTGCGGTTGTTGGTCAGAGTCACGGCGTCCCAGTTTTTCCAAATGCCGTAGTATTTGTCCAGAGTCGTCAGACCGTAGATGAGGTTGACGGGCGGGCTAAGGAGCACGTAGCGCTTGACGTTCAGACGGTGCTCTATAACGTCGTTGCGGGTAAGGAAAGCCGCCTGCAGGGCGCCCAGAGAATAGCCGACGATGGAGATGTCCTTGACCTTCCCCGGATGCTCCTCGTTGATGTCGTCGAGAACGCGGGCGATGTGATGGTAAAGGTCCTTGGCGTCGGCTCTGGTGTAGCCCGGAGCCATGCTGGTCAGCGCGGACTGCGTGAATTCCCAGCAGAAGGGGTTCGATATGATCGCCACCGAGTATCCGGCATTGTAGATGGCTTCCGCCAAAAGCGCGGCCTGCGAATTGCGGTAATGGTCGCCCAAGCCCGGAACGATGAAGACGAGGTCCGCCGGCTCTTTCTGCATCCAGACGCTGTAGCGGGAATCCATCTTTTCCTCGACGTCGCCTATTTTCTGGGTGAATTTCACCTTGCCTTTCTCAACGTCGAAATAGAAGTCGTTGTCCTTGAAGTTCGCCAGCTTGTAGCGGAAGGAGTCGACGACGGGGCCCTGGGCCGGGAAGTTGGTCAGAGCGATGTAAATTTCGCAATTGGCGCTAAGAGCGCTCAGCGCTATGAGCGCGAAAATTAGGAACAGTGCTTTTTTCATTCGTCGATCTCCGCGCTTCTCTTAAGGTACCACATGTCTCTGGCGAAGGAGTAGGGATCGCCGTTGTCTATGAGCATGCTGTCGATGGAATCGACCTGAAGGCTGATGTTGTTCATGACCATGAAGGTCTTGACCATGCCGCCGAAGGGCAGATACGTCCTCGGGTCCATGGCCTCGTCAAATATCAAACCGACTGTGTCGCGGGCGGTCAAAGGACCGGCGATGGGCAGGAAGATATAGCAGCCGGGGCCGATGCCGTAATAGCCGAAGGTCTGCCCGGTGTCCTCGTCGTATTTTTCAAGATCGAACCAGGCTTTGGCGGGATCGAAAAGACCGCCGATGCCGACGGAAGTGTTGATGAGGAAGCGGGCGGTCTCGACGCCGGCTCCTTTGAATTTAGCCTGAGCGAGGTTGTTTATGAGTCTTTTGGGCCAGACGATGTTGTGGTCCATTTGCGAGATGCACTCTCTGGCCACGGTGGGAACGACGAACCGGTACCCTTTGCAGACCGGGCCGATAAAGTAGGTGTAAGCGTAGTCGTTGACGACGAACATGCAGCGGTTGAAGCGCTCGATGGGGTCGTCGACGAAAAGTTCGTCGGAAAGAAGCGGAGCGGAGTCGTCCGCGTCATAGTCGTGGGAGATCTGGCTGTAATCCATGTAGTCTACATAATCGCCGCCCACAACATTCTGCGGAGGGAGCTCAACAGTTTCCTGTTTGGGCGGCTTGGGAGGGTCCAGGTCCCGGAGCGTCACTTTCGGCAGAGCTTCAATAAGCTCCACCATATCCGGAGTGTCCAGCTTCGGTGGGTTGACCTTCATGTAGACCTTGTGGTCCAGTTCCTTGTACGGCGTGTAGAAGACCACGTTCGTCGTATAGTTCGTAACGCTGACGTTGATGAAATAATCTTTCGTTTCGAAGCGCCTGACGCCGCCTGTGACCGTCACGGTCTCAATGGCCAGCTTGTAGTAGACGGAATCGGGAAGATTGGCGTCCACTCTTTCCCAGTTGGAACTGGAGTTCATGACAACGTTCGTAACGTAGCGCGCCACGCTCATGGTCTGCGTCTGCGCGGAGATCTGTCCGGGCGTAACAGTCTGCATCGTAACTTCGGCGTAAGCGAAAGCGCCGAAGAGGGCCGCGGCGGCCAAAAGCCCGAGGCGGAACCTTAGATCCTTTTTGTTTTCTCTCATTTTTATTCTCAAAATGGTGATAGATATCCAATTTAAGGGAAGGTTATATTAACAAAAAGGGCTTTTTTTTGCAAAAGAAAAGGCCGCCCGGGCGGGCGGCCTTTCTTAACCGTTCTTTCAGACTCGCTTAGCGCCGCTTAATGGCGGCGAAGAGGCCGATGAGGGCCAGGATGCCGAGGAAAGCGGGCTCGGGCAGCGTGCCGGACTTGATCAGCTCGACCTTCAGGTTGTCGATGTAGTAGCCGTCGGAACCGGAGAAGGTGTAGTTGCGGAACTGCAGGAAGTTCTCGTTGTCGCCGGCGGCGCCGGGAACGTACTCGTTGTCAAAATGGTAGGTCTCGCCGTCGAATTCAGCGTAGTGCAGAACAAAGGGGCGGGTCTCGTCGCTGGCAAGGCCGATGGTGAATGTGTAGGCCACGTTGAACCACTGGCCGTAGGGGGCCAGATTGGGAACGTCGACGTTCTTGAAGGGTTCGCCGCCCAACTTGATGCCGCCTTCCGTGTGGCTCATGCTGACTTCGCCCATCCTGTGGCCGAGGTCGGTGCCGAAGACCAGGTACGGCGTGACACCTTCGGGATAGTACATATCCATGGAGACGCGGACGTCGTAGGTGGGATAGATAACGTCGGGCATGTTGACCGCGGTGTGGATTTGTCCGGCGCCCGTGATCTTCAGGCACTGGTTGTCGGGATCCTCGGGGTCGACCGCGATCGCATTGGCGGCGCCGGTCTCGCCCCAAGCGGGCTGGAGCTTGACATCGCCGCCCAGGGGCATTCTCTCGAAGTCGGTGGCGTAGAGCGCCCAGCCTAAGCCTTTGTTGCCGTTCTGAGCCACGACGGAATGCGTGAAGGATTTGTCTTCTTCGCCGTTATAATAGGAATAGGTGATGGTGGCCGCGGGCATGTTGCGGACTTGTTCGGGCAGATTGGCGGTAAGTCCGATGGAAACGGGTTCGCCGGGGGCGACTTCGACCTGCTTGGCGAATTCGCCGTCCATGGAGAGCCAGTTGTTGTCGGAATCGACCGTAACGTCGACCGTGGCGCTGTTGCCGGTGGCGGAGATCACGGTTTCAAGGCCCAAAGTTTCGCCGAGCTTCACGACGCCAGGGGCTGTGGCGGTCACGTTGGCGGTGGGCGGAACGTCGACGAATTCGCATTTCAGATCATCGACGTAGAAGTGGCCCTGGCCGCCCCAAATGAAGAAGCGCAGACGACGGAATTTGTCGGGAGCCGTCTGGCTGCCGATGGGGATGTTCAGCCCGGTGTAGGTCTCGTCGCCGAAGGTGCATTCGCGGAGGAAGGCGCCGTTGGCGGTGGTGTTGATAGTGTAGCTGAAGTAGACCCATTCGTCGCGGGGCTCGGAATTGGCAACGGTGTACTGCGGAGAGCAGGCGGAGAAGCGGACGCCGAACTGACCGTCCTTCTTGATGAAGTGGTTCTCGCCCAAGCCGTCGTTGCTGCCGAAGATGATGTCGCCGGTGTATTCGCCGGACTCGTCATACTTCTGCGTCGGGCGCTTGACCATCATGGACACCTTGTAGTCGTACTTGGCCGACTGTCCGCCAGTGTTGTCGATGTTCCAGTGAATGCCGAACAGGCCGCTCGCGTTGACATGCAAACACTTGTCGCTGTCGTAGCCGCCTTCTTCGACGAGGGCGTTGCCGTCCGTGCCGGGGGTGCCGTAGGCGGTGGTCCAGCCGTTCTGGCCGATAACGTTCGTGCCGACCGCGTAGCCTTCGAAGTTATCTTCGACGATCGTGGTGGGGTCAGCCTGCGCCATGGCCGCGCAAAGCAGAAGCGCGGTGGTTAAAACTAGAGCTTTTTTCATTATGATGTTTCCCTTCCCTTGACAGGGGGTTGCGATTAATTAGGATCTTCGTTCATTTTGCTTTGGGAGATTCAGTTTATCACAGTGTTATCATTTTTGCAACTCGGCCTGTTTCTTTAGGGAAGGTCTCGGGGGAGAAAAAGGACGTTGGCTTTTGGTATAATTAGGTGAATCTTTTCACAAAGGAGCTTTATGACTTACGAGATCACCTCTCCTCCTCCGGATCTGACGGTCACCGTCCAGGGCCGCCTCGACACGCTTACCTCCCCCAAACTGGAAAGCGAACTGGAGCCGAGCATCGCCCAGGCCAAGAACCTTGTCTTGGATATGAACGGCGTGGATTATCTGTCCAGCGCCGGACTGCGTCTGCTTCTGACTCTGCAGAAACGCTTCAAAAAGGAAGGCGGCACCTTCAAGCTTCGCGGCATCCAGCCGGGCGTGATGGAGATCCTCCGCATGACGGGCTTTCTGAAGATCCTATCCATCGAATAAGCCTTTCTTTATGCGCAGATCATTCCAATTGTGGCTTTTTGTTTCCGTGGCGCTCGCTTTCGCCGCGCTCTTTTATCTGACTTACTATCTTCAGACAAGGGAGGCTTTCGATTCCGCGGAAGCCATGATCGAGCTGAGGATGGAAGACGCCAAGAAACAGATATCCATAAACGAGAACAACCTTAAAGCCGTGCTTGACATCTGCAACGCCTCGATGGCCAACGACATCAAGACCGTGGCTTATATCCTAGCCTGCGCGCCGGTCTTCGCCACCAACTCCTACAAGTTGGAAGAACTGCGCCGCGTCATGGGCTACGACGAGATCCACGTCATCAACAAGCACGGGCTTATCGAGAACTGCGCTATCGATCCCGTCATTGGCAACGCCGAAACTTACATCGGCTTCAACCTTAAGCTTCACGCCCAGTCCGAGCCCTTCGTCCACGGGATCGGCAAAAAAGATTTCGTGCTGGTCCAGCCGCCCCTCCCCAGGGGAATGGACCGCAAGCTCTTCCAGTACGGCGGCGCTTCCAGACTCGATGACGAAGGCATCGTGCAGCTGGGCATCTCCGTCAGCTTCCTGGAAAGGGCGATGGAGAACAACTCCCTGGCGACTTTGTCCCCCGGATTGCGCATCGGCGTCGGCGGCGAGATATTGATAGTGCGCGGCGAAAAGATCGTCGGTGCCGCCAGAGTCGATCTTGAAGGCCGCACGTTAACTTCCGTGGGCTTCGACCCCAAGCTCATCTCCGAGCTCCATCAGGGCGAAGGCTCTTTTTCCGCCGAGATAGACGGCGTGGATTTCTTCGGTTTGTATGTTCAGAGCGGCGACCTTACGCTCCTCGGCGTCATGCCGAATTACGAAATTACGAAGAAAAGGAACAGCATCGCCATTCAGCTTGTCATTTCCGCCCTGGTCTTGATGCTGGTCGTCTTCCTCTCCGTGTCGAAGCTCGTCCAGGTCATAGTGATCGACGGCATCGACCGCATCAACGCCTCGCTTGGGCGCATCACGGCCGGACACCTCGACGAGAAAGTTACGGAAAACCGCTCCAAGGAATTTGAGGAGCTTTCCGGCGGCATCAACACGACGGTGGAAGCCCTGAAGGGCGCCATCGCCGCTGAGAAGACAAGGCTGAACAGCGAACTGGAGTTCGCCAGAGCCGTCCAGGTCTCCGCGCTGCCCCAGATCCACGACGACCCGAGGTTCGAGATCTACGCCTCCATGGAAGCCGCGAAGGAAGTCGGCGGCGACTTCTACGACTTCTTCATCGTTGACGAGTCGCACCTCGCCTTCCTTATCGCCGACGTTTCCGGCAAAGGCATCCCGGCCGCCATGTTCATGATGAACGCCAAGGCGCAGCTGAAATCGAACATTCTGAACAATCCCCAGAAGCCGCTGAGCGAAGTGATCTATGAGGTCAACAACAGCATCTGCGAAGGCAACGACGCCTGCATGTTCGTGACCGTCTTCGTCGGAGTTTTGGATCTGAGGACCGGGCTCATGAACTACGTCAACGCCGGCCACAACGCGCCCATATTGAGGCGCGCCAACGGCGACGCCTCCTGGCTGCCCGTTGAGAACGGCTTCGTGATAGGCGGCATGGACAGCGTCGACTACATCCAGGAATCCATCACCTTGTCTTCCGGCGACGGCATACTCCTTTATACCGACGGCGTGACGGAGGCTATGAACCGCCAGCTCGCCCTCTACGGGGACGACAGGCTGATAAACCTCATGGACGGCCCCATTATGCGCTCCGCGCCGGCTGACTGCATTCTTTGCGAACTGAAGAGCGACGTTCTGGCCTATGCCGACGGCGCCCCGCAATCCGACGATATAACTATGCTCTTCCTGCATTATTTGGGATAAACAAGGAAACGACCTATGAACGTAGCTGTAACTCTGCAATTCTCGGCTGAAACCAAGAACCTCCCCAATGTTCTGGAACAACTGGACACCCAGCTTCTTGCCGCGGGCTGTCCGGAGGACGCCAGGATGCAGCTGGCCGTGGCGGTGGAGGAGATCTTCGTCAACATCGCCAACTACGCCTACGAAGGCAAGCTGGGCTCCGCTACCATAAACATCAAGGCCGACGCCCACAAGGCTACCGTTTCTTTCGCCGACAGCGGCTTCCCCTACGATCCCCTGAAGAAGGAAGACCCCAACATCGAGCAGGCCGCGGAGGATCGTCCGATAGGAGGACTCGGCATCTTCCTTGTCAAGGAAATGTGCGACGAGGTCCATTACGAGCGCCGCGGCGACATGAACATTTTGACCATCGTCAAAAAATACTGACCGTCATTCCACTTCGCGGAATTCTCCTTTTCCGTGGGACGCCACTCTTTTTAAAAAGGCGCAGCCCCTCTCCGCTTTTTCCCTTCTCTTTACGCTCCCGTCCCTGGCCGGCCTGTAGGCGATAGCGTTTATCTGCGTCGCTTTTTCCCTTCTGCTTTCGTCGATCAGGGCCATTATCCTTCTTTCGTGGACGATTTCGTCCTCTCCCTGCAGGTACGGCGGGTCATCGCTTATCAACACGACCGCGTCGGGCTTGAGGGAGAGCGCGAACTCCAGGGCTTTTATGGGCGTTGAGCCGCTGGTGTCGGGGTCGTTGCCGCGGTTGACTTTCATTTCCTTGGCAAGCCAGGAGGAGAGTTCCCTTTTGGCGCTTTTGGTGGCGAAGCAGAGGTTCGTCCGGAAAGGGAACTTCCCGTCCGTAAAGAGCACGACGTTAAAGAGCGTGTCGGGATGGAACAGCTCCACGGTCTTCTCGGCCTCTTTCCTCACCGCCTCGAAAACGCCCTTCTGGACGATCGAGGAGGAGGAGTCCACCAGAATGACGATCGACCGCGCGGCGATCCGTTGTCCCAGGAATTCTATCTCGCCCCAGCCGTCGCCGCCCTTGGGCGCCTTGCCGAGCCCCGCGTCCCCCAGGGAAAAACTCATGTTGTCGCTGAGGGAGAGCCCTTCGCTTTCCCTCTTTACGTTGGGCTTGACCATTTCCGGTTCCGGCAGCGTCAGACTGCTCGTGTCACACTTGGCCGAGACGCGCATGTTTTTAGCCATGCTCTGCCCGTATGATGCCGCCTTCTTGCACTGCAGCCTGTGCTTCAGTTCCCTAGCCTTCAGTTTCGGCCCGGCCGCGCTCGCCGTGAAGAGCGGTTTCGGCGGCTTTACCGCCCGGTAGACTACTATCCCTCCCGCCACGAGAAAGAGAGCAATATGGATGCCTACGCTCACGATTAGGCTGCCGTAGCGTGAAAAGTCAATCTTCATCTTCCCCGCAGCTGAAAGTTACGTTCGTCAGCCCCGCCTTGTGGCAGCAGTCCAAGACAAGCGCGATCCTCTCGTGGAGCGCTTCGTCATCGGCGGAGACCGAGACCAGGGCCGGGATCCTAGCGCCCCGGGAAGCCGCTTGGAAGCGCAGCAAGGTCTCTGTGAGCTCGGCGAGGTCCCGGCTTTTGGCCCTAACGAAGGTCTGCCCGTTCAGAACGACCGCTCCTTCTGGGTCGATCTCTATGACCTGCTCGTCCGGCATGACGACCGCTTCCGTCTCACGGCCTTCCCCAGGCAGGGAAAAACCCAGGTCCCCTTCCGTCTTGTTCAAAGAGCAGGCGGACATAAAATAGATCAAAAGCAGAAAGGTGCAGTCTATCATGGAGGAGATGGGAAAGCTGATCTTCCCCGTTTCTTTTTTCGCTCTTCTCATCAGCTCTCCTCGTAAACGGAAAAGATTATTTTCGCGAGTCCCGCTTCGCCGCAGAGCTTCACAAATCTTTTCGTTACCGCGCTCTTCGCTCTTCTGTCGATCCTTAGGAGCACCGTGCCCTTGGGCGTCGCGCGCGCGAAAGTTTCCAACTCCTTCTTCGCTTCCTCAACGTCGACTTTCCTCCCGTTGATGAGGCAGCTCTCGTCACTAAGGATCGTCAGTGCGCAGAAGGCTTCCTCGCCTTCCCTCTTCCCGAAATTCTTGACTTCCGGCAGCTCCAGCTCTTCCGGAGTAGAAAGATTTTGCATGGTAGCGCTGCACATGAAGAAGATGAGAAGCAGAAAGACCATGTCGATCATGGGCGCCATGTCCAGCTCACACTCCGCTTTCTTTTTCCTTTGCCGCAGCACTTCTTCTCCTTTTCGGTTTCTCTTTTTCCTCCTCTTCCTCCAGGCCCAGCCTTATCCTAACTTTCTCCCTGGCCAGCCCGGATCCCGCGTAAACGTCCAAGAGTTCCGTCGCCTTGGAAAGCAGCTCCCTTTCCCTGATGTCGAAGCGGCTCTTCAGAACGAAGAAAAAGACCATGGCCGGGATGCCGACGACCAACCCGGCGGCAGTCGTAAGCAGCGCCTCGCCGATGTCGCCCGCCAGCAGTTCCGGCTTTCCCATGCCGCCCAAGCCGATCTTGGAAAAGGCTTTTATCATGCCGCTTACCGTTCCCAACAACCCCAGCATCGGGGAGAGCGCGGCGATCGTCGAGAGCAGGTTGAACCAGAACTGCATCACGATGCTTTTTCCCTCCCACTTTTCGATTATCGCCTCCTCCGCCTGTTGCCGCTCCTCCTTGTCGAGAGGATACTTCAGCTTCTCTACTCCCGGTGTCAAAACGAGCGCCAGAACGCTTTTTCCGATCGCCAAAAGGTCCAGCGCCGCCTTCAGATCGCGCCTGTAAAGCGCCTCTTCCAGGCGCTCCGGAAGCCCTTTGGGAATAAACTTTCCTTTGCGCGTCTCGAAGAAACTGTAGACGGTAAGCCAAACTACCACGCAGGAACAGAGCGCCAGAGGGTACATGAGAGGCCCTCCCGTCTTGAAAAGCCCCAAAGCGGTGGTGGATAAAGACTCCTCTTCCCCGAAAGCGGAAAGGGAGAAAAAAGCAAGTAAAACAAGCAAAACTCTCACGGCAGCAGCTCCTCGGTGTAATTATTTATCAAATGCGTTTTGGTATAGCGGTTTCCAATCTCCAGCCAGCGCAGGACTAGCTTCCTGTGGCGGCGGAACTCGACTTCCTTGTATTCGTTGGTCAGGATGCCGGCCAAGCGCACGGCAGTTTCCATATCGCCTGACCTTAAGGCGCAGACGCTCCCCAAGAAAAGGCAGTCCGCCCCGACTTTCCTTTCCAACGCGAAGAAAAGATGCGGCGGAAGAAGGTAAAAGAGCGCGTTCCTATAGTCCTCCTCCCGGTGCAGGATCCGGCCCATATAGTAATGCCAGAGCGCCGCCGCTTCGTCTCCTCCAGCCTCCCAAGCATACTTTTCCAAAAACGCCCTGGCTTTTTTGTGATCTCCTGTCTTCCAGTGGCAGATTCCCAGATACAATCCCGCCATTTCGTCATGACTCTTTAAAAAATAGCGCTTGGCTTCCTGATAGCGAGAGCAGTTGAAAAGCAGTTTCCCGTAGACGAAATACGGCGCCTCCGCTCCGCCCGGCCAGCTTTCGGCCCAGGAATAAAGCTCCCACAATTCATGCCCCCTTTCCAGCGCCCGCTTTTGTTTCGGCCCTCTGCGGTAAACCATTTCCGAAAGCTCACGAAGCTCTACCGGATCGCTTAGCCTCAATTTCGTCACCTGCTCCTTTTTCGCCCGACACTTCATAAGGGATCCGTCCTTGGCGTAGCGCTCGTAGACGATCGCGTTCTCTTCGTGCTCCAGCAATCTTCCGCTGAAGCTCTGCCCGGACTGCAGCGTCAGTCTGATAGGCAGAAGCACTGACAAAAATAAAAGGCATTTTCTTTTCATAAATACCCTTTCTCCTTGGCTTCCTTTTCCGTCGCGGCCCAATCGTTCGTCCTTCCCAGCGCCCGAAAGCAGAGAATGCTCTTCTCATAGGCTTTCCCAACTTCAGCCTTTTCCCCCTGGTACATGACGTAAACGCGCTGGTAATAGCCGAGCGCTTCGCCGTATTTTTTCTCCAGGAAATAGCAGTCTCCCGCCAGCAGAAGCAAAGCGGCTTTCTTTTCCGGCGCCAATCCTTTTTGCCCCAAAAGCGCGAGAAACTTCTGAAGCGCATCTTCTCTTTTGCCCTGCTTGAAAAGCGCAAGCCCTGAAAGCTCGTCCCTGCGGAAAATATCCTCCAGGCGCTGGAAGGAATCTTCGCCTTCCTCCAAATACGTTTCCATCTCCCGATAGCGCTCCTTGCCAAGACTTGTCTCAGCCAAAAAGAGCCAGCCCTCGGAGGCCGCCGGATCTTTTGGGAACTCTTCCGTCAAAAATTCCGCCAGTTCCTCCGCCTCCTTCCCCTTCTTTTCCTCCGACAGGATGAGCCGGCGCCTTAAACCCTCCGGCCCCAGGGAACGAAACTTAAGTTTAACCAGCTTCGCGTCGTCCTTTAAAAACAGGCAGGCTTTGGAAAAAGCTCCGGTCCGGCCTCTTTCCAATTCTAATTGCGCTTCCTTCCTGAGCGCTTCCTTGTACTCCGATGCGTCAACCGCTAACTTAAGCCCAACTTCCAGCGCGCTCAGCGCTTCCCGCTCAACTATGTCGTCTTTCGTCTTCAGCCAGAGTTTGCGCGCCGCAACTCTGCCTTTTTCCGTTTCACCCATAAGCTTGCAGGCCTCCAGATAATTCTGCAGCGCCTCGCCCCTGAAACCCGGCGTTCCCTCCGACAGCAGGTACGGTTCCAGCAATTCCATTTCCAGCCGGGGCCTTCCCAGGACCTTGTAGATCTCCGCGGCTTTCAAAAGCGCGTAGCAGGCGAAATTGTCCGGCCGCTCATCGCCCTCGGGCAGATTCTCCCTGTAGGCCGCGAGCGCTTCCGCAAGCTCCCCCAGAGCGCCCAGGGCGTCGCCTAAGGTGTTCTTCACCTCTTTAGCGTTATCGTACTCGGGGTAGCGCTCCAAGACCGCTCTTAGGGCCTTCTGGGCCCCCAAATAGTCCTCCGCCCGGTAGAGTATGGCCGCCAGACGGAACTCCACGTCCGCCAAATGAGTGTTCTTGGGATATTTCTTCTTGAAAGCAGAGAATGTTTCCCGCGCCGTTTCGTCCAACCCTTGGTAATATTCCAGCATGCCTTTCCAATACGTCGCCTCGCCCGACAGCTTGTGCTCTTCCCCAAATTCCGCCAGCCATTTCTCCATTTCCCCTAAAGCCGCCTTCTCCTCCCCCATGAAACCCAGGGCGCAGGCGGCGTAAAGTTTTGCCTCGCCCAGCAAAGAGGATCCCTTATATTTTTCCGCGTAGGCCAAAAAACGCTCCCGCGCCCGCAAATATTCCCCCGAGCGCATGGCGCCCTGAGCCGGCAGCAACGCCAGCGCTTCCGTTTCATCGTCCTTCAGCTTTTCTTTTAACAGCTCCTCCACGCCCCTGTCCAGACGATCCAGGTATCCGCCCTGCAGACAGGCGTAGCAGCCAAGTTTTCTTAAACCGACCTTCACGAAATCGTTGGTCGTTATCCTTATCCCTTCCTCGCAATAGACCGCGCATTCGGGATAATACGAGGCGTCGTAGCAGGCCCTGGCCAATCTCGCCAGCCTCGCCTCTCCGCAGGAACTCTTGTCCGCCAGGCGGTAAGCGCTAAGCGCGCCCGCGAAATTATTGCTCATGTACATGACGTCACCCAGCCGCAGCGCCAAATAATGCCTCAGCGTTTCCGCTTCTTCCCTTTTGTTCAGCGCCAAGCCTTCCCGCAGATACGCAAGCGCCGGGTCCGCCTTCCCTGTTTCCAAAAGGCACCAGGCCAGATGCAGACTAGAGTGCGCCCGGAACTTCTTTTCGTCCTTCACCTCTTCCCAATAGGGCAGGGCCTCCTCGTAGCGCCCCGCCTTCGTCAGAGCCAGGGCCAAATTAGCTTTCACCTCCGCCGCCTCGCCAACGCCCTCAGACAAAAGCGCGCGGAAAACATCCGCGGCGGACACAAAACGCCCGAGCTCCATTTCCGCCAGGCCGAATCCGAAGCGCGCCTTCCCCGCTTCCGAAAAATCAGGATAAGCCTTCCCGACTTTATCGAAAAGCTCCGCCGCGTCCTCGAACCGCCTGATCCTGTAGGCCGCCACGCCTCCGAAATAAGTCATGCGAGGAAAATAATTCGACATCGCCTCCTCTTCCCCGTAGCGCTCCAAAAACGCCCGCGCCGCCAGAAAGGCGTTGGTCGCCTCTCCTCTTTTCAGCGAAACGTAAGTAAAACGAAAAAGTCCCGCCGAGTCGAGATCGTCAAGCTCTCCCCCAAAAACAAGGCCGAGCCACAGGACACTTATTCCAATAGCGATAATAATTTTCTGACCGCGCATATATTGCTCCCAATATATAAGCGGTCGCGAAAACGAAAAAATTGCGTTAGCTTATTTAAAACGCCCTATGGTAAAGGAAAGCGAGTAACTGCGTGCGGTGTCGATTATGTCGCGCTGCATGGGCGGAGGTCCGCAGCTAGCGCCTCCCAATCCCCTGGTCTCGGCGTAGATCCCGAACTCCGTCTTCCCTGAAGGCGGTAATTCCGGCGGATGGGTGTATTCTATCAGTTCCAAAGGCGAATAAGGGTTGACGCAGATCGCGAAAGGCTTGCCCAAAGAAGCAAAGTTAAGCGCACCGCTTTCTGTCTTAAAAGTGATCTCCCGGACGTCCTCTCTGTTGCCGCTCTCCTGGTTGCGGGCGTAGGGGAAGTAGAAATCCTTCGCCTTCAGAGAATAGCGGCCCAAAAAGGCGCCGGACTTCCTGTCGCGGTAGTTCTCATAAGGCCCCGCACCGTAATATTCCACTTCCGGATCTTCGGTGTCCAAAACAAAATGATAGCCGATCCTGGTGAGCTCGATTTTCGTTCCGGAGGGTTTTATCTCGCTTTCGCAAACAAGCTTTCCGTCTTCCCTGATCGTCCACTTGGTCGTGACCTCGAAGGAAATGTCGTTTAAAGCTTCGCCGCAATATACAAGCTCGGCCTTCACGCCTCCGTAATTATTGAGTTCCCAGCTGCTCCCTCCCCTCCAGCGAACCACCGACTTGAAGGAAAAGCCGTCTTCTTCGCAGGAGGGTATAGAGATCGATCTCACCTCCGGTTTCGGTTCGATCAATCCCAGTTTTGCCAATTCCCGGCCCAAGCCTTCCTCGTTAGAGCTGGGCGCGCGGAAAACATCCAGCGTCATTGGCGCCTTAAGCCATTCTTTGTCCAGCTTTTCTCCGGTTCTAACGGACGAAAGGGTGCCGGTCCTCATACTGAACGCGTAGCGAACGCCCGGCCGGGTGAAAATATATTCCTCCGGGGAGAAAGTAAAGTCCAGCTTGTTTGTTTCCGAGTTTGGCAGTTTCGGCAAACCTTCGGCTTTGCGCGCGGGATAGTCGATCTGGTCCTCAGCCAGACAAACCAAGTCTTTCACGAATCTCACCCTAAGCGAGACCTCGCCAGGTTTTTCCAAAAGATCTATAACCTCAGGCGGAACGTCCGTAATCTTCGTCTCGCCAGGACCCAGCGGCCCGTCCAACGTTAAGCTTCCCTCCGCTTCCTTCCGTCCATCCCGGAAAGCCGTCCAGACGTAGGCCACGCCCCGGTCGTCCACGAAATAGTTTTTGTTTTTCAGCGCGATCTTGCTTGGATCGTTCGTGGCGAAGGCCGCCCAGTTCTGAAACACGTGGCGGATCTCGTAATAGCCGGGCTCCTTTGTGCGGTCGGACAAAACGCAGCCGTTCATCACGAACTGCCCGTCGTTGGGATAATCGCCGAAATCGCCGCCGAAGGCAATAATGCGCTTCCCGTCCTTGTCCATGTAAAGCCCCTGGTCCACCCAGTCCCAAATAGTGGCGCCCATTATGACGTCCGAGCTTTCTATGGCGTCCTGGTAGTCCTTCAAATTCCCCATGGCGTTGCCCATGTTGTGGGCGTATTCGCAGATGTAGAAAGGCTTTTGGGCGTTGACGTCCGCGGCCTTCTTCCGCACCCAATCGACGCTGGGGTACATACAGCTTTCAAGGTCGGCGCAGGACCAGTCCCGCTCGTAGTGAACGGGACGCGTGGTGTCGCGTTTCTTGATGGCCGCGTAGGCCGCGGCGAAATTCTCGCCGGGTCCCGCTTCGTTGCCCATGCTCCAGATGATGACGGCGGGATGGTTCTTGTTCCTTTCCACCGCGGCCAGGTTGCGGTCCACCGTGGCCTTTTCCCATTCCTTGCAGTGCGAGAGCGAGCTTTCCCCGTAGCCGTAGCCGTGGGATTCCACGTTGGCTTCGTCCACAAGATAGATCCCGTTCACATCGCAAAGATAATACCAGTAGTCGTCCTGGGGATAGTGGGAATTGCGCACACAGTTGCAGTTCGCGCCCTTTAGTTCGCGGATATCCAGTTCCTGCGTTTCAGGCGGCACGTAGTGCCCGTACATCGGGTGCGTCTCGTGGCGGTTCGCGCCTTTCAGTTTTATTTTCTTACCGTTCAGGCAATAACGCCCGTCCTTGATCTCGCTCACGCGGAAGCCAAACAAGGAAGAAACGAATTCAGCTCCGTTCCCCAGTACGATCTTGTAGCAGTTGGGCTCCTCCGCGCTCCAAAGCCGAGGCTTCTCAACCACGAAGCTTTTTTCTTTTCCGCTGTAAACAAGCTTGTCGTCAAAGGTGTACAAATAAACCGTCACGTCCGCGTCGCAATCGACCTTAACGCGCCAGTCGCCGGAAAACGCCCCTTCCTTAACGGGCGCGGCAGTCACGAAGAAATCGCGGATCCTCTCTTTCGGCCGGCGCAGCAGCCAGGCGGAGCGGAAAATTCCCGAAAGCCGGAACATGTCCTGGTCCTCGAGATAGCTGCCGTCCGAATAGCGGTACACTTCCAAAGCAACCACGTTGCTGCCCGGATGCACGAAGGGTGTCACGTTGAATTCCGCCGGAGAGCGGCTGTTCTTGGAGAAGCCGACGTATTCTCCGTTCACCCAAAGATAGAAGAAACTGTCGACGCCGTCGAATTTGAGAAAAACATCATCTTTTTCCCAACCCTCAGGCAGATCGAAGTCGCGCCTGTAGCTTCCGACGGGATTGCGCGCGGAATAGTTGGTGTACTCTTTGGGCGGTTCCCCCATGACACACGATCCGCCCGGCCTGTCTATCGCAAAGGGATAGCGGATGTTCGTGTAGAGCGGCGTTCCCCAGCCGCCTTTCCCGTTGGCGCCCATGGCCTGCCAGGAGCAGGGTACCTTGATGACGGGCCACTCCGAAACGTCGTATTCCGGCTTGTAAAAATCCTTGGGCCTGGAATCAGGATCCTTGGCCCAGTTGAACCGCCAATCGCTGTCGGAATCCAAGCATAATTGCCGGTCGGAACTGCGCGGTAAAATTTTGAGCGCTCCCTCCAGCGTGGAAAAAGATGAAAAAGACGCGCGGACCGCTTCCCTGCCAAAAGAAAGCGCTTGATTGTCCTGCCATTCGTCGCCGCGTGGCAACGAGCCTATAGTGGTTAGCGTGCTGATCATAACCGTGGTAAAGAATAAAGCTGCTCTCATGGAGAGCATTTTACCATACCTTTGATTTGACTTTCAACCTAAGAAGTGCTAACATATCTCGCACAAAATGAAAAACGCGCCCGTGGCTCAATTGGATAGAGCGTTTGGCTACGGACCAGAAGGTTAGGGGTTCGAGTCCCTTCGGGCGTACCATATTTTCCGCCGGAGTTTCCACTCCGGCGGTTTTTTATTAAAATTACCGGCTGCAGATCTCTTCCACAGCGTTCACGAAGTGCTCCCGGCCTTCGCTGATCTTTAGGGCGACTTTCAAATAGTAGACAGGGGGCGGATCGAGTTCGACGCCGGCCCGCTTGGAGAAGCGGACCGCGTCTTTTTCCGTGATGAGAATGGCCTTGACTTCAAATTGTTTCGCGGTCTCGTAGATTTCCTCGATCTCGTAGCGTCTGAAGCGGTGGTGGTCGGGGAAGAAGCGCTTGCAAACGATGTTCGCGCCTTGAGTTTCCAATGTTTTGACAAAGCCTTCGGGCTGGGCGATGCCGGTCACGACCATAACTGGCAGATCTTGCAGAAGCGACAGGGGGAAGCGGCTTTCCGTATGCACGCTAATCAATTCCGAGGGTTCGTAATAGCTCACGAGGATGTCGGCTTTCTCGTTGTACTTTCTGATCTC
Organism: bacterium UBP3_UBA3054; assembly: GCA_002366995.1. Lineage (GTDB taxonomy): Bacteria > Auribacterota > UBA3054 > UBA3054 > UBA3054 > UBA3054. The sequence continues at coordinate 22,812 of DFCM01000137.1, forward strand.
CTCCACGAGCTCTTCTTTCTTTTCCGGCGTCAGGTCGCGGGCTTTCGTGATGAGGATGTGATCGGCTCTTTGCAGCTCTTCGATGGGCTCCCTGAGAAGACCGGCGGGAAGCATCCTTTCATAACCGAAGGGACAGTTGGCGTCGATCAGCACCACGTCTTTCTGGCGGCGCAGACGCATATGCTGCATGCCGTCGTCGAGGATGATCGTGTCGACGCCGAATTCCCGCATGGCGTAGCGGGCGCCTCTCACTCTGTCGGGATCGGTTATGACAACGACGTTCTTAAGATCCTGGGCAAGCATGTAGGGCTCGTCGCCGGCTATCCTGGGACTTAAGAGCAATTCTTTGCCGTCGCAGACGACCTTGGTCTTGTTGCTGAAATCTTTGTATTTCCAACGGAAGCGCCAGCTGGGGGAATGCGATTTGTAGCCGCGGCTGACGATGGCCACTTTTCTGCCGCCTTTGCTGAGCGCGCGGGCCAGCTCCGCCACCACAGGCGTCTTGCCGGTGCCGCCGACGGTTATGTTGCCGACGCTGATGACGTAGCAGCCCGGCCAGTAGCGCTTCTTGTAGCCCTTTCTGTAAAGCCAGTTGCGGATGCCAATTATAACGCCGTAAACTTTTCCCAAGAGGATGAGAACGGGAAGAATGATATATTTCCGCCAGCTAGTGTCGCCGCCGGAAATAAGTCTTTTCCATTTCTGCTCTCTCGAGAGTTTGTTTTTTCTCATTTATTCTTGGCTTCCTGTTCCGCGAAATCTATGAGTTTTCTGGCGACGGATGCTTTGCTGATAAGGCCGAGGCGTTCCTTTTCCTTCTTGGGATAAAGGAAGGTGGCGTTCAGTTTTCCTACCGCGAAACCGGCCAAGGGCTTGGAGACGTCGTTGGCGACGATCATGTCGAGGCCCTTGACGAAGAGCTTTCTTTTGCCGGAGGCTTCGAGATCGTTGGTCTCCGCGGCGAAGCCGATGACGATCCTTTTCCCTTTGTCGGGGGAGAGGGATTTCAGGATGTCTTTCGTGCGGACTAATTCCAGGATCGATTTCTCGGCGATCTTGTGTTCCTTTTGCTTCAGGGTCTTGGCGGGCTTGAAATCGCTGACGGCCGCGGTCATGATAAGGACGTCGCAACTTGCGAATTCCTTTTTTATGGCTTGGTACATGTCCTCAGCGGAAACGACGGGGATGAATCTGCAGCCCTTGGGCGGCCTTAAGTTGACGGGCCCGCTCACCAGAACGCACTCATAGCCGCGCTTTACCGCCTCTTTGGCGACGGCGAAACCCATTTTGCCGGAGCTGGGATTGGAAAGGAAGCGGACCGGGTCGATGTATTCCCTGGTCGGTCCCGCGCTGACTAAAAATTTCAAGGGCATGTTTATTTCTTGACGATCTTCAAAATGTCTTCCAGAGGAGCGAGTCTGCCTAAGCCCGCTTTCCCGCAGGCCAGTTCTCCTTCCGTGGGATAAACGACTTCGACGCCTCGACTCTGCAGCTTTTGGATGTTTTCTTTTGTTGCGGGGGCTTCCCACATGCCGTCGTTCATGGCGGGGGCCACGATCTTTCTGCCCCTGTGGGCGAGCATGACGGAACTGGGACCGTCGTCGGCAAAACCGTAGGCCATCTTGGCGATGAAATCGGCGGAGGCCGGCAGAACTATTGCCGTTTCGCAAAGCTCGGCCAAGGCTACGTGCTCGGGGCGCCAGTCAAGCGGCTGGGCGAACTGGTCGATGTAGACAGGATTCCTGGAGAGGGTCCTGAAAGTCACTTCGCCGACGAATTTCGTCGCGGCTTCCGTCATCGCCACATGCACGTTGAAGCCTTCCTTTATGAGAAGACGCGTGAATTCGCAGGCCTTGTAGGCCGCGATCGATCCTGTTACGACTAAAAGAATGTCTTTCATTTGTTACCTCCGTAGATGAGAGCTTCCAGCTCTTGCGCGGCTCTGTCGGCGTCGTCGTTTATGACGGTGTGGTCGAACCAGACGTGCTCCGCCATCTCGCTTTTGGCTTTGGCTAATCTTTTCGCGATCACTTCCTCGCTGTCGGTGCCGCGGCCCCTCAATCTTCTCTCCAGCTCCTCATATGAGGGCGGCATGATGAAGATGAGGTGCGCCTCCGGCATCTTTTCGTGCACGGATCTTGCGCCCTGCACGTCAATGTCCAGCAGAACGTAGTAGCCTTCCTTGAGCTGGCGCTCCACCGCCTCTCTGGGCGTGCCGTAATAATTGCCGTGCACAGTGGCATGCTCTAAGAAGCGGTCCTCTTTGAGCCAGGTCTGGAAAGTCTCCACGGAAAGGAAAAAGTAATCCTTTCCCTCGATTTCGCCTACTCTCGGCGGCCGCGTGGTCGCTGAGACGGAGAATCTCAGATCATCGTGCCTCGCCATGAGCTTGGCGACGATGGTGGATTTTCCCGCGCCGGAAGGACCGGTCAGGACAAACGCTCTGCACTTGGGATCAGCCATTATTTTTTCGTTTTGGTCGTCTTTTTGGCGGCGGGTTTTTTCGCGGGCTTTTTCGCGGGCTTTTCTTCTTTGGGTTCCTCTTTGGCTTTTTTGGGCGCGGCTTTCTTGGCCGGGACCAGATCCTCGAAGAAGGTCTCCCTGTTGGCCCAGATCTCCTCGATGTTGTATTCCGCCCTGGCTTCTTCCGTGAAGAGGTGGACGATCACGTCGACAAGGTCGACCGCCACCCAGTTGTTGCCGGAGAGCGTTTCGTCCGCGCTGTAGGGCTTGACGCCCATGCCTTTCAGCTCTTTCAGAAGATTCTGCCCGGCCGCCTGCATCTGCCTTTCGTTCCTGACGGAACCGACGATGAAGAAGTCCGTGATGGGAGAGAAGCCTCTGACGTCATAGATCTTGATGTCGCTGACCTGCTTGTCTTCCAGAAGCGAGCGGTAGGTGAAAACGATCTCGGGGAGGTTGGGATTTTTTGCGGTTTTTGCCATGTTATTTTCCTGTATAAAGTTTTTTGCTTTTTATTAGCTTCGCTACAGAAGCGGGAATATCTTTCTTATCTATCTTACCTTCTTTCAGCTTTTGACGCAAAGCGGTGGAAGAAACGTCGGTGGCGGGACCCTTTATCAGGATGTCAGGGGGCTTTATTTTCGCCGCTTCTCCCTTGCGCTGGTAAACAGCCAGCTTTGCCAGTTTCTTGATCTTTTCGGGTTCGCGCCAGGTGCCGAAACCCAAGTAATTGTCGGAGCCCAGAAGGAAGTAGAGCTCGCAGGGCGCGAATCTTTTTTTCAGCGTTTGCAGCGTTTCCACGGTGTAGGAGACGCCGCCTCTTGTTAGTTCGCAGCTTTCCAGCCTGAAGGCGGGCTCCTTTCTCAGCGCGGCGCTGATCAGTTCGCAGCGAGCTTTGTTGTCGGCGTAGATCTTGTCCCTTTTGTGCGGCGCGATGTAGGCCGGCACGAAAAGCGTAAGATCGAGTCCGAGCTGCTTCTTGGCCCTTTTGGCGATGGCTAAGTGCGTTTTGTGCACGGGATCGAAGGATCCTCCGAAAACGCCTATCTTCAGTTTCGCCCTCCTGGGCTTCAAAAGTTTTACGATGTCCCCTGTCTTCTCTGCGTAGAGTTCCGGATTGTAGGGCGCGACGTCTTCCTTGTCGCGGAAGCCCCAGGCGACGGCCATTACCGGGATCTTGGCGTTCCTGGCGGTCTGCATGTCCACCTCGGAATCTCCGATGTAGACCGCTTCCTCAGGCTTGGCGCCGAGCTGCCTTAGGGCTTCCCAGACGGCGTCCGGAGCGGGTTTCCTGTCCCGTCCCGCCTTGTCGCCCAAGGCGGCGTCCCAAAGGCCCGGGAAGAAACGCTTGGCGAGTTTTCTGACCGCGCGCTCGGGTTTGTTGGAGACGATGGCAATCTTAAAGCCAAGCTCTCTTAATTTTCGCAGCGCTTCCGGGATCCCGGGATAGGGCTTGGTTTTTACGACGGTATGCGCCGCGTAGTAGCGGCGCATATCCGCCAGTATTTCCGGATACTCCGGATCGCGCAGGCCTTCTTTTAGCGAGCGCTCCACGAGCTTGCCCACGCCGTTTCCGACGTAGCGCCTGGCCTCGCCGAGCGTGATAGGAGGCCTGCTATGTTTGCTCAAGGCGAAATTGACGGCGGTCTGAAGATCGATCAGGGTGTCCAAAAGCGTCCCGTCAAGATCGAAGACCGCGCATTTGATGGTCTTGCCCATCAATTCCACCAGAGCTCGCCCTCCATTTTTTCCCTGATCATGTTGCGCTTCAAAAAGCCGATGGCGCTTTCCAAGCCTTCCCTGGGCGTCATGAGGCTGTCTTCGTGCTCGATAGAAAGGGCGTAGTCGTAGCCTTCCATCCTGAGCGCGCCGAAGATCTGCTTCCACTGCTGCTCGCTCATGCCGTGGCCGACGGTCCTGAAGAGCCAGGCGCGGTCTCTTTCCTTGTCGAAGGGTTTCGTTTCAAGCACGCCTGCCCTGGCGACCACTTCCGGATGCATCTCGGTGTCCTTGGCGTGGAAGAAATGGATGGCCTTGCCGAGGTAGCGGATGACGGAAACGATGTCCATGCCCTGCCAGATGAGGTGCGAGGGGTCAAGGTTGGCGCCCACGATGTCGCCTACGGCCGATCTGAGCCGCATGAGCGTCTCGGGGTTGTAGACGCAGAAGCCCGGGTGCATTTCCAGGCCGACGTACTTGACGCCGCCGTTCTCCGCGATCTTCGCGGCCTTCTGCCAGTACGGGATCAGAACTTCGTTCCACTGGTAGTCGAGAACTTTCCGGTACTCCGTGGGCCAGGTGCATGTCACCCAGTTGGGCTGGTCGCCCTTGCCGTCGCCGGGGCAGCCGGAGAAGGTCACAAGGTGGTCGACGCCCAATTGTCCGCAAAGCTCGCAGGCCGCCTCAAAGTCCGCTTCGAACTTCGCGGCGATCTCGGGGTCGGGATGCACGCAGTTGCCGTGCACCGAGAGGCAGACGAGGTTTATCTCGTGCTTCTTGAAAGTGTCTAAGAGTTCCTGCCTGGCCTTAGGATCCTTGACGAGCTTCTTGGCGTCCGCGTGAGCGGTGCCGGGGTAGCCGCCGACGCCCAGTTCCAGGGCGTCCACGCCCAGGCCTTTCAGATAAGAGAGGGCGGCGTCAAGGCTCATGTCGGCCAGAGCCGGGCTGAATACGCAAAGCTGCATATTGCCTCCTTATTTTTTGGAGCTTTTCTGTTTCTTGAAGTAGAAGGGTTTGCCGGTCTTGGCGGATTCGTAGATGCCTTCCAGGATCTGCGTGACAACGTAGGCCTGTTCGGCTTTGACCACCAGTTCGCCTTTGCCGAGGACGGCCTGCGTGAAGACGCGGGCTTCCCTGTCTTCCGAAGTCTCGGAGTGGCCGTCGTAGAAGGCGACGCCGCTGGCCTTTAGGTCGGGCTTAAGGACGTAGCGGGCGTTGTTCTTGATGCCGTTGATCCTGAGGCCGTCCTTCATGTCGGCGCCGGCTAAGGTTCCGGAAAATTCCGTGCAGGCTTCGCCGGTGGAGAGCGTGTTAAGCGCCCAGCTCGATTCCACGATGATGGTGGCGCCGTTCTTCATGACGACGAAACCGAAGGCGCTGTCTTCCACCGTGAACTTCTTGGGATCCCAGTCGCCCCAGGCGTTGCCCTGGTCGGTCTGCTTGTTGAGCTTGTGGTACGTCGTGCCGACGGCGTAGGCGGGCTCGTAGTTGTTGAGCATGTAGAGCGTCAGGTCGAGGGTGTGCGTCGCGATGTCGATCAGCGGACCGCCGCCCTGCTGCTTCTCATCAAGGAAGACGCCCCAGGTCGGGACGGCTCTGCGGCGGATAGCCTGGGCTTTGGCGTAGTAGATGTCGCCGAAGGTGCCCTTCTCGCATTCCTTCTTCAAAAAGATGGCCTGCGGAGTGTAGCGGCTCTGATAGCCGATGGTGAGGATGCGTTTATACTTCTTGGCGGCGTCCAGCATCTTCTTCGCTTCTTTGGAATTGATGGCCATGGGCTTTTCGCACATGACGTGCTTGCCGGCTTTCATGGCGTCCACGGAAATGAAGCTGTGGGCGAGGTTCGGGGTCAGGACCAAAACCGCTTCGATGCTCTTGTCTTTCAAAAGCTCCTTGTAGTCTTTGTAGACCTTGGCGCCGGGAACGCCGTATTCCTTGGCGGCCTTTTCGGCTCTTTCCACGATGATGTCGCAGAAAGCGACCAATTCGGAATCAGGATTGTGCTTGTGGGCCGGAAGGTGCTTGCCGTTGGCAATGCCGCCGCAGCCGATGACGCCGATGCGAACTTTTTTCATTTTTTCTCCTTTGAGGGGTGTTATATTTATTTAATTTTCTGCGATGGGTTCCAGAGGCTTAACATTGGGGCAGTCGATCTCCGTTAGCCACTTGTCGGGCTTCACGAATTCCGCGATGTTCGTTAAAAGCTTCTGGATCTTGGGATCCTGGTAAACGGGATAGGTCTCGTGTCCGGGCTGGAAATAAATTACCTTGCCGTAGTAACGCTTGAAGAAAGCAATCGAGCGGAAGACTTCCCCGCCCTGGAACCAGCCGATGGCCAGAAGCCTGTCGGGCTGCGGGATGCCGAAAGGCTCGCCGTACATCTCTTCGTGCGGGATCTCGAGGTATTCGCCATCAAGGCCTTCAAAGATCTGGTGATTGGGCTCCACGAACCACAGTCTTTCCTTTTCGGCCACCTCTCTCCACTTCAGCGTGCAGGGGCCGCCCACCAGGGCGCGGAAGGGTTTGGACAAGTGCGCGGAATGCAGAAAGACTATGCCCATGCCTTTCCAGACTCTTCTCACGATCTTCTTAACGAGTTCGTCGTTTACTTTGCCGTGATAGCAGTGTCCCCACCAGAAGAGGACGTCGGTAGATTCAAGGAGCTCGTCGGTCAGACCCGCTCCGTCGTCGCCTTCATTCTGCAGCACGACGGTCGTCTTGTTGCCGGCTTTCTCAAGGAAAGCGGCGATGGTCTCGCCCATGCCGATGGGATACGCTTCCTTGACTCTGCCTTCGCGCATCTGCTTGTAGTTTTCGCACCAAATGGTGATGTTCATAATGTTTCCCCCGCTGTTGGTTTAAAAATCTATTTCGACCACTTTGTTTTCCGCGGCTGATTTGGCGGCGGCGGTCATGATCTTCAGCACGCGCAGGACTTCCCAGTTCTTGACGTAGGGCTCCTCTTCCTTTCTCATCGCCTTGATGAAATGCTTGTAGAAAGCGAAAGGCTCGGGCTTGACGATCTCCAAGGGCAGCGTCTCCACCGTGTCGTGCGGACGGTAGGCCATGGTCTTCGTGAAGCCGTTGCCGGCCTTGATGCCGGTTATCTCCCGCGGTTTTTCCGTGTAGATGGGGCGGACCATTTTGCCGTTCAGATCCCAGTCCTCGACTACCGCCGTGCCGTCGTGGCCGTAGACCACCCAGCGCGGCAGCGGCGTGAAGCAGTTGGTGTCCACCACGACCTCAACGCACTTGTTGCCACTGAAGACCAGCTCCAGCTTGAAGGCGTCGTCGCAGTCGTAGCCCGCTTCGAAAGAATACTGGCAGTAAAGATGCAGAAGCTTTTCCTTCATCATGAACATGATCTGGTCGATCATGTGCACGCCCCAGTCGAGCATCATGCCGCCGCCTTTGATCTTCTCGCAGCGCCAGCCGCTAGGTACGCCGTTTGCGCCCTGCACTCTCGACTCTATGCGGCCGATGGGGCCCAGAAGATTCTTCTCATAAATGTTTTTGACGATCAGGTAATCGTCGTCCCAGCGCCTGTTCTGATGCACCATCAGAAGCGTGCCGCATTCGTCGGCGGTCTCCGCCATGTCCTCGAAAAGGCTCGGCGTGATGGCGGCGGGCTTTTCGCAGATGACGCCTTTGCCGGCTTTGGCGCAGGCTTTGGCGTAAAAGGGATGCCAGTCGTTGGGCGTCGCGATCAAGACCGCTTCCAGTTCCGGATCGGCCAAAAGATCCTCGTAATTCTTGTAAACGACGAGGCCGTTTTCGGCCGCTCTTTTCTGACTCTTGGGATCAATGTCATAGATGCCTTTCGCTTCGATTATTCCGCTTTTGGCCATATGTTTGACATGGTATCCGCCCATGCCTCCGTAACCGATGACGCCGACCTTTACCGTGCTCATAGCTTTTTGTTTTTTTCTCCTGATGTTTTTAAGTGATTGATGTTTTTATATTTTATTATTTTTTCTAACTCATGGCGCGCAGCCTCGCCACCCTTTTCGCGATGGGCGGGTGAGTGGAGAAAAGCGAGTCGGCGCTGAAAAAGGATTTTTTGAAAGGCTCGGAAATGAAAAGCGCGCTGGTGGCGCCGGAGGCGGCCTTGACTTCCCCGGGATCCGCCGCTATCTTTTCCAGAGCGCTGGCCAGCCCTTCCGGGTTCCTGGTGAGGGCGACGGCCCCCGCGTCCGCCAGATATTCCCTTTCCCTGGAAATGGCTAGCTGCACGATGGTGGAAAGTATGGGGGCGAAGATCATCAGCGCCAGGGCGACTATCAGGATCAGCGCCTGCCCCTGCCCGGCTTTCCGGGAAGAGGATCGCCTTCCGCCCCCAAAGAGCATGAAGCGCCAGGCGAAGCGGGCGATCATGGCCACCGCGCCAACCATGAAGCAGACCAGGGTCGAAAACAGAATGTCGTAGTGCCTGATGTGGGAAAGCTCGTGAGCTATGACGCCTTGCAGTTCGTTTCTGTTCAGCTTCATGAGCAATCCCCTGGTGACCGCCACCGCGCTGTCTTTGGGATCGCGGCCGGTGGCGAAGGCGTTGGGCGCCGCCTCTTCCATGATGTAAACTTTCGGCATGGGCAGCCCGCCGGCGATAGCCATCTCCTCCACAACGTTGTAAAGCTGCCGCTCACTTTTGGGATCCGCCTCTTTGGCTCCGCTCAAGGCCATGATGGCCGCGCTGCCCTTAAAATACCCGAAGAAGATGTAGACCGCGACGAAGATCAGGGAAAGAACAATGACGGCGCCCTGCTCCTCTTTCGGAAAAAAACCGGAAAGCGACGCGCACAAAACCGTCAAAAGGATCGCCAGAAGCGCGACGAAGAAAACGGATTTCCGCTTGTTGGACCTGATGCAGTCGTGAATGCTTTTTCTTTCCGTCATTCGCGGTCCCTTTTAGAACTTCACGTTGGGAGCGGCTTCCTCCGCTTCCGAGACCTGGAAATATTCGTAGGGCTTGAAGGAAAAGATCTTCGCTATTATGACGCTGGGGAAGCTTTCGCAGCGGGTGTTGAAAGTCATGATGCTGTCGTTGTAATGCTGCCTGGCGAAAGCCACTTTGTTTTCGGTGGCCGTCAGCTCTTCCTGCAAAGAGAGCATGTTGGCGTTGGCTTTCAGCTCCGGATATCTTTCCACCACCGCCAAAAGGCCGTGCAGCGAATCCGTCAGCTTGTTCTCCGCGGCGACGGAATCGCGGACGCCTTTGGCGTTCAGGGCCAGGTTGCGGGCTTCTATGACTTTTTCCAGAGTTTCCTTCTCGTACTGCATGTAGCCTTTGACGCACTCCACCAGATTGGGGATCAGTTCATGCCGTCTTTTAAGCTGCACGGAGATCTGGCCCCAGGCGTTCTTGATCTCGTTGGTTCCGCGGACAAATCCGTTGTAGGAAAGGACGGCCCAGGAGACGAGGATCACAAGCAGGATAATGGTGATCAGCATAGTTGTTCCTGTTTTTGAATTGGTTATTTGTCTGTCTTTTTACAAGTATATTGTAGCAAAAGGAAAATGCTTTTAATTAAAGGCGATTCAGGCGTGGATAATTCATTTTTTCAACAAACTTGCAAACATGTTGCTGACAAGTTATCCACAATTTTGCAAAAGGGTGCCGGCGCGCTTTCCGCACACGCTTTTCCGCTTCCGAAAAAGGGCGCTTTTTACGGCCCGGCCGGATGATCGGAAGTTTTTTTCACACCGTTATTCACTTTTATATAACCATATTGTAATCAGAGTGTTATATTAAGCCAAGCCGCGCCTCTTGCTTTTCTCGCCCGGGTTTGCTACATTTTTCCCCGTATCATTTACCAAAAAGTCTCCTGAACAGGTCTTCTTCGACAAGATATCAACATGCCGTTGTGACTTTTTCAGAAAAACCGTCTTTACAAACGGAGAGGATTATGGTAAAGTGGTGCCGTTCTTTTTTGCGAAAAGGTAGAAAAGAATGACTGGAAAGAGCGCTGTGCCCTTTTTGGTGTGTGTAAAGAAGCATTTATCGGGCTAACCCCCGTGTAACAATATTTCGTGTAAGGTTTTTTCGTGAACGATTATCAGAGAATGTGGGAGAAAGTCCTGGAGCTGGTGAAGCATTCCACCGATCCAATGGTCTTTTCGGCTTTCTTCTCTTCTGTTGAACCTGTGAGTTTTGCGGACGGCCTCTTTTCTATTCGTACCAACAACGCTTTGACCGCGGAGTACGTGAAGAAGAACCTGGGTTCCTTCATCGAGGATAATCTCTCGAAGGAAGCGGGATCTTCTGTCACTTTGAAAGTTATCGTCAACGGCGAACCGGAAGAAGAGAGCGTCACAAGTCCGGCTCCGGAAGAAAAAGAAAGCGGCAATAAAGTTCTGCGCGCCCAGGAGCCCCCGAAACTGAACCGCAATTACGTTTTCTCCAATTTCATAATCGGTCCTTCGAACCAGTACGCTCACGCTGCCGCTTACGACGTGGCCAACAATCCCGGAACTTCCTACAATCCGCTCTTCATCTACGGCGGCTCGGGACTTGGCAAAACACACCTTATGCACGCGATCGGCAACGCCATCTACGAAAGGGACAACAGCAAAAGGATCCTCTACATTACTTGCGAGAACTTCTGCTCCGATTTCCAGGCTTCCCTTTCCTTCAAGAACAACGTGCATCAGTTCAGGGAAAAATACCGCTCCAACTACGACGTTATTCTGATCGACGATGTGCAGCATCTCTCTTTGGTGAACCGCACTCAGGACGAGTTCTTCCAGCTCTTCGAGTATCTCTTCGCCAACAACTGCCAGATCGTCATGACCTGCGACAAATCTCCCAGGGAACTGAAGAACATCAGCGACAGGCTCATCACCCGTTTCGAGTGGGGCGTGGTCGCCGACATTCAGCCGCCTGATTTTGAGACGCGCCAGGCCATCATCAAGAAAAAATGCCAGGACCGCGGTTTCAAGATCGACGACGACGTCTGCTCTTTCCTCGCCGGCAAGATCCAGAATCATGTCAGGGAGATCGAAGGCGTGCTCACAAGGTTGAGGATCTACGCTTCCGTCCAGAACCAGCCTATTTCCATCAAGCTGGCAAAGGAATGCATGAAGGAATACGTTTCCGACCAGAACATTTCCCTGGACGTCATCAAGCGCGCTGTTGCCGCTTATTTTGACATAAGTATTTCCGACCTCACTTCCCACAGAAGACCGAAAAACATCGCGAAACCGAGGCAATTGGCCATGTTCCTCTGCCGTTCCATGACCAACAGCTCTTTGAACGAGATAGCGGCTTCTTTCGGCGGCAAAGATCATACGACTGTTCTTTATGCCTGCAAGAAGATAGAGGAAACGAAAAACAGTGACGACGAACTTAATTTCCAAATAGACGCGTTGAAAAAGTACATTATGAAAAATCGTCGGGAAGAATCCGACAGATAAAAAAGAGACCCTGAAAAACAGGGTCTTTTTTTTTGACAGTTTCTTCACATGTTTTCCAATAGTTAAGAATGTATCCAATAAAGTGTGAATATTTTGCGAATAAAAAACGCTAGTTATCCACCTGTTGAAAAGAGGCCTTTTTTCCACCTTTCTACTAACATCTTCTTCAAAGCTTAAAAATGTATATCATATTTAAAAAAGCTAATTTATATAAAATTTACTCCCAACTCACAACCCATAATGATAATAATTCTTTAATAGATCAATAAATGATTTTTAATAGTTGTTTGTGTATGAACGAGTAGGAATATAATTACACACAAGAAAAAGAAAGGGGAAATATGGTAAAATAACTTACCTTGAAAATTAACCTCAATACAAATTCAATCTTATGAAATTCACTTGCGCCATCTCCGACCTGCGCGACGCCGTGCAGCTTCTGCAGCCTGTCTGTTCAAACAAACCGGCTTTCCCCATAGTAGCCAATATTCTGATCCGCGCGAAGGATAATTCCGTCGAACTTACCGGCACAGATCTTGACATCACTATAAAGACTTCCATCGAAGCTTCCGTTGAAAGCGAAGGCGAGACCACCGTTCCCGTCCGCTATATGAGAGACACTTTGATGAAGATCAAAAGCGTTGCCCAGATCAGCGTGGAAGTTGACGAAAACAACGTTATCAAAATAACGGCCGGCGAAAGGATCAAATGTAACCTGAGAGGCGTGGCCGCCGCTGATTTCCCCTCTTTCCCCGTACTTTCCGAGTGCGAATCCGTTTCCATTCCCGCCAAGGAATTCTCGAAGATGCTCCGCTACACCGGCTACGCTATGAGCCACGACGAACAGCGCTACATCTTGAACGGCATCTGCTTCTCTTTCGGCGAACAGCTTGACGTTGTGGCGACCGACGGCAGAAGACTTGCGAAATACACCGTTTCCGAGATCAAGACCGAAAAAGCGAGCCAGATCATCATTCCCGTGAAAGCCATCAACATGATGCAGCAGCTTCTGGTGGGCGACGATCCTGTTTCCATGCGCTTCTCTTCTTCGCAGGTCGAGATCATCGTCGGACGCAACACGCTGGTCGCTCGTCTCATGGACGGCCATTATCCCGATTACAAACAGGTCCTGCCGAAGAACAAGACTTTCTCCCTGACTTTGAATTCCGGCGATTTCTCCAACGCGGTCGAACTCGCCTCCGTCGTCACCGACAAGAACAAACAGGGCGTCGTCAAGCTGAGCCTGGCTTCCGGAAAAATGAAAGTTTCCGCCCAGACGGCCGACATCGGTGAAAACAGTTCCGAACTGGAGACCGAATACGCCGGCGAGCCGATGGACATTTCCTTCAACCCGACTTTCCTCCTCGACGTGTTCAGGAACATCGACGAGACGGAAGTGACGATGGACGTCATAAACCCCATCAGCCCGACCGTCATAAGAACTACGGACAACTTCATCAGCATCATCATGCCGATGCGCTTCTAGTTCAAAAAACCTTTTGACAAGCGAATGAGAACCGCCGCAAGGCGGTTTTCTCATCTATGAAGCCGAAATGAAAAAACTGCCCTTCCAAAAGAGCGACGAACTGATAGACAGTTTCCTTGACAAGATCCTGGATTCCAAGAAGGGATTGCTTCTGAAAGTGAAAAACGTCTGGAGCGAGTGCGTTGGCAAAGACCTCTCCTTTCATACCGAACCCGAGGAAGTTAACGGCGGGATCCTCTACGTCAAGGTCAAAAGCTCGCTTTGGAAAAAAGAGCTGAAGATGACCATGGGAAGGATGGTGGAAGAGAAGGTCAGGGCGGTTTTCCCGGAAATTAAAAAGATCGTCTGGCGATGATGAGATTGCTTTTTGCCTGTTTTGATTTTTTCAGGGACGAGGAAGTCTGCCTCTCGAAGGAGGCTTATGATCTTTTGTCAAAAAATAAGCAGGCCGCGGCGCGCCTGCTTCCGGTCTCCTGGGAAAAGATAGACGAAAGCGTGGAAGCTCTGATGAAGGAGGATTTCGAGGCGCTCGTCATCTTGGGAAACGGCCGGGGCGAGACGCACAAAATAGAAAAGCTTGCCGTGAACGCCCAGGGGACCAACATCCTCGACAACAGCGGGGCGCGCTGCCAGGGGGACGCGATCTCAAAGGACGGCAAGGCGGCCTTTTTCTCGACCTGGAACGTCGAGGCTCTGAACGAAGAGATGCGATCTTTGGGGCTTCCCTCCCAGATCTCCTATTTCTCCGGGCTTTTCCTTTGCAACGGCGCCTATTACCGCGCGCTGAGCCATGACTGCGGAAAGCTCGAAAGGCGGCCCGTCGTTCTTCTTCACCTCAGCCCCGAGCGGAACATAGCGTCCGATCTTCCCCTAATTTTAAAAGCGCTCGCATCTTCCTTGAACAGGACAATCTTGCTATAATTAAGATATGTTGGATAAAAATTACGAAACGGACGTTCTCATAATCGGCTGCGGCGTCGGCGGAGCGGTCACCGCTCTGGCGGCCGCCGACAACGGCTGCAAGGTCGTTATCCTCTCGAGGAAAGAGGGCGTCGAGGATACTTCCACGGTCCGGGCCCAGGGCGGCATCATCTATAAAGGCAAACTGCCGCCTGAGGAACTGGCCCGCGACATTCAGACCGCCGGCTGCGGACGCTGCTGGCAGGAAGCTGTCGACCATCTCACCAAGGTCGGCCCCGCTCTGGTCGACAAATGGTTGGTCCAGCGCTCGGGCGTCAAGTTCGACGAAGGCAAAGAGGGCTACGACATGACAAGGGAAGGCGGCCACGGCGAGCCGAGGATCGCGCACTGCCGCGACAAAACGGGCTACGACATCGCGCACTGTCTTTTCGACACGATCAAAAAGCATCCCAACATCACGATCCTCGAGAACGCGACCGCCATTGATCTTCTGACGACGACGCACCATTCCAGGAACCCGCAGGATCTCTACAAGCCGACCGAGTGCTTCGGAGCATACGTGCTTTTGAACAAGCCGCACGAGATCATAGAGATCTTCGCGAAGGAAACGGTCCTGGCGACAGGCGGCGTGGGCCGCATTTATCTGCACACGACGAACAACGAGAGCGCCCGCGGCGACGGCTACGCCATGGCCTACCGCGCCGGCGCCAGACTCCTCAACATGGAGTTCGTGCAGTTCCACCCGACGACGCTGTACCTTGAGGGCGCGAAGAACTTCCTTATCACGGAATCCCTGAGGGGCGAAGGCGCGGTTCTAAAAGACCGCCACGGCCGGACGTTCATGGAGCACTACCACGAGATGGCTTCCCTCGCTCCGAGGGACATCGTGGCCAGAGCCATCCATCACGAGATGTTAAAGGAACAGCAGAACTGCATGTACCTCGACATCTCCTTTAAGGATCCCGAATGGCTCAAAGAGCGCTTCCCGACCATCTACCAGAACTGCCTGCAGTTCGGGATAGACATCACCAAGGAGCCGATCCCGATCGTTCCGGCCGCCCACTATTCCTGCGGCGGAGTATTGGTCGACCTTATGGCGAGATCTTCTATTGACCGTCTCAGGGCGGTCGGCGAAGTCAGCTGCACCGGCATCCACGGCGCCAACAGGCTTGCTTCCACATCGCTTCTCGAAGCGGTAATCTGGGGCGCCTGCGCCGGCGAGGACATAGCGAAACGCGTGGCGGAAAAGAAAAACTGGGCCTTCCCCGTCATCGATCACTGGAAAGAGGAAAGGGAACCGGTCGAGCCCGCTATGCTCAAGCAGGACTGGATGACGATCAGGCAGACGATGTGGAACTACGTCGGTTTGGTGAGAAGCCCGAAGAGGCTGCACCGCGCCAAGCTGATACTTAGAGAACTGCAGAACGAAACGGAGACCTTCTACCGCAGGGCGGCCCTGACGGACGCGATAATCGGCCTCAGGAACGGACTCCAGGCCGCCATGATCGTCCTTTACTCCGCTATTCTGAACCCCAAGAGCAGCGGCTGCCACTACATTGAAAACGATTAACCAACCAAACATTGGACAGAAATTATGCACTACCAGATCGCGCCTCACGGCAATGAATTGATCAATCGCGTCCTCACAGGGGCGCGGCGGGATTTTTGGCAGGAAAAAGCGGAATCACTTCCGAGCATAACGCTTGACAAGCGCAAAGTCTACGACGTGATGATGATCGCGGACGGCGCCTACAGCCCCTTGGAGGGCTTCATGGGGTCTGAGGACTACACCAGCGTTTTGAACAAGATGCGCCTGCCCAACGGCCTGCCCTGGCCCATCCCCATTGTCCTGGGCGTTCACCCCGACAGAGCCGACGAGTTCGACGTTTTCGGACACATCGCCCTGAAAGACAAGACCGGCCTGACCCTTGCCATTCTCCACCTGACGGAGAAATTCAAAGTCAACAAGGATCTCGAGCTGGCGAAAATTTACCGCACGACCAACCCCGAGCATCCGAGCGTCAAATACCTCCTGGAGGAAAGGGGCGACGTGCTTTTAGCCGGGCCCATAGACGTCATCAACCGTCCCGCCGAGGACGTCCTTGACACGCACCTTATGACGCCGGCCCAGACGAGAAGGATCTTCAAGGAACGCGGCTGGAGCCGCGTCGTCGGTTTCCAAACGCACAACCCCATTCTGAGAAGCCACGAGTATATGATCAAAACGGCCCTGGAGCTCTGCGACGGACTGTTCCTCCATCCTCTGCGCACCACTCCGCACGAGAACGCGGTCCCGGCCGACATCAGAATGAAGTGCTACGAGACCTTCATCGAGAATTATCTGCCCGAAGAAAGAGTGCAGCTGGCGGTCTTCCCGACCACCCAGCGCTTCGCGGGCCCGAGGGAAACGGTCCTGCACGCCATCGTTCACAAGAACTACGGCTGCTCGCATTTCATCGTCGGCTACGACCACGCCGGCTGGAAGGATTACTACAACGACATCGACACGACCAGGATCTTCAGGAACTTCGGTCCGATGGAACTAGGCATCCAGCCGATGTTCTTCGACAAGGTCGTCTACTGCAAGAAATGCCGCGCCATGGTCACGGCCAAGACCTGCCCGCACGGAAGCGCCGACTACGTGAGCCTGACCTGCACGGAAGTGAGGGAAATGCGCCAGAAAGGCATGCCGGTCCCTGAGGAATTCATTCGCCCCGAGATCGCGGAACTTCTGCAGATAAAATAAATGCCAAAGGTCTACACTCACGCGCTAGGCTGCAAGATCAGCTATTGTGACAATCGGGAAGCGGAGGAGCTGCTTTGCGCGAGAGGCTGGACTTTGACAAAAAACGCCAAGGAGGCTGATCTTTTTCTCCTGACCGCCTGCACGGTGACGCAAAAAGCGGACGCCGATCTAAGAAAGCTGGCGCGCCAGTTGAAAAAGCAGAATCCCGGCGCTGATCTTTGGATCTACGGCTGCTGGGCCAACGTCGCGGAAAAGCACGAGCCTTTCCCGGAGCCGGCCCTTGTCATCAAGGGGAAAGCGGAGCTTGAGGAAGCGATAGCAAAACTTTCCTGCGACACGCCTAAGGAAACCTCGCTGGAAAGGAACAGGCTTTTCGTCAAGGTCCAGGACGGCTGCGACCGTTTCTGCGCCTACTGCATCGTGCCCTTCGCCAGAGGCGTTCCCAAGAGTATGCCCTACTCCGAGATCCTCTCCCGCGTAAAAAAAGCGCGCGAAGAAGGTATCAAGGAATGCGTGCTCTCCGGGATCCACATCGCCTCCTGGAAAGAGGACGGCAAGGATATTGCCGACCTTTGCGCCGCTCTGCTCGCTGACACCGACCTACCGAGGCTCAGGGTAAGCTCCCTCGACGTGACGGGCGCCTCAGAAAAGCTGAGAAAGCTCATGATAGAGGAACCAAGGCTCATGCCGCACCTGCACATTCCCCTGCAGTCCGGCAGCGACCGCGTC
>DFCM01000095.1 GCA_002366995.1 bacterium UBP3_UBA3054
CCGCAGCGGAATCCGCAGACCACGTGCGATTTGGAAAGGCCGTTGAAAGTCACGAAAGGAACGTCGTCAGCGAGGCTGGCCAGCGCGGTGTGCTTGTAGCCGTCCATGACCAGGCGGTCGTAGATCTCGTCCGCCAGGACCAGGAGGTTCTTCTCCCTGGCAAGGTCAACGACCTTCTTAAGGAACTCATCGGGATAGAGCGCGCCGGTGGGGTTGTTGGGGTTGATGATGACGATGCCTTTCGTTTTCGGCGTCACCTTGCTCTTGATATCCTCGAAATCCGGGCACCATTCCTGCTTTTCATCGCAGACGTAGAAGACCGGCTTGCCGCCGGCAATTAGGACCGCGTTGGTCCAAAGGGAGTAGCTCGGACTGGGAACCAAAACTTCGTCGCCGGGCGAGACCAAGACCGTCGTGGCCATGGAGGCCATTTCGGAAACGCCGTTGCCGATGAAGATGTCGTCCGGGGTGACGCCCTTGACGCCTTTGCTGACGTGATAGGCGGCGATCGCTTCCCTGGCGGCCTTCATGCCGCGGAAATCGCAATAGGCGACAGCCTTGTCGACGTTCTCAACGAGCGCCTTCCTCATGCTCTCGGGGAGCTTGAAACCGAAGGTGGCGGGGTTGCCGGTGTTGAGGCGCAAAACTTTTTCGCCTCTCTCGATCATTTTCAAAGACTCGAAATAAAGAGGCCCGCGGATGTCGGAATGGACGTCCTTCAAGGTCGTGGATTTGACGATAGGTTCCATATTTTTTCTCCTGAAAAAAGAATTTATCGGAGGATTATTTTAGCAAATATTACCTTAAAGGTTACACGGCCTTTTCCAGCCAGGGTTTGATCTCTTCCGGCTTTTTCACGAGCTTCTCGCCGGCGATCTCGGCGCCCTTGACGTAAGGCGCCAGTTTTTCCGCGCTCTTGCCCATTCCGCCGCCGCCGGAAGTCGCGAAGAGGAAGACCTTCTTGCCGTTCCAGTCGTAATCCTTGCAGAAAGTGTTCACGACGTTGGGCGCGCAGCCGTACCAGATCGGGAAGCCGAGGAAGACCGTGTCGTAATCGGAGAAGTTTTCGATCTTCCCCGTGACCGGCACTTCCTTCTTGCCCATCTTTTCCTTGTTGCAGCGGGCGAAAGGATTGATCCACCGAAGATCAGCTTTGGAATAGGGAACAGTGGGCTTGATCTCAAAGAGATCGGCCTTCAGTTGTTCGGCGATCACGTTCGCGACAGCGGCCGTCCGGCCTTTCTCCGCGGAAAAATACGCGACAAGAATTTTCATGTTGTCTTTCCTCCTTTTTAACGAATGATATTCAAATAATCCTTTAAACGCTGGAGCTCGGCTTCGGCGAAAAGCGCGATCATGGGACCAGGATCGTTGTTTTTGTGGTATGCGCCGAAGGCGGCGTAGTAGGCCCGGCGGTTTTCGTATTTGATGCTGACGGGAAGGTAGCCCGCTCTCATCAGCGTAAAGTTCGCCAGAAGACGGCCTGTGCGGCCGTTCCCGTCTATGAAGGGATGTATCGCCTCGAAGCGGATGTGAAAGAGCGCGGCGGTCACCAGAGGATGCTTCTTCGCTTTTTTCAGATCACGCACCCATTCCTCCATCAAAGGCTTGATCAAATACGGCTGGGGCGGCGTATGGGAAGCGCCGGTTATGATGACGGGAATGCCGCGGTAGGCGCCCTTGTCCTGAGGCTTGTCGGCAAGCACAAGGGAATGGAGCTGCCTTACAAACAGCTCTGAGATAGGCTCGCCGGAAGAAACGAACTCTTCCAAAAAGCAGAATGCGTCCCTGTGCCCTATGGCTTCCAGGTGATCCTTCAGGGGCTTTTGGCCAACAGTCATGCCGGCCAAGACCATGGCGGTCTCGCTCAAGGTCAGCGTGTTGCCTTCGATGGCGTTCGAAGCGTAGGTGTAATCAACAAGGAACGCTTCGCGAAGACGGGCTCTTTCGCCTTCTGTAAGAGGCCTGGCCTTTTTAAGTTTCTCCTTCAGCGCGTCGATTTCGGAAAACAGCGCGCGAAGAGAAGAGGGGATGCCTGAGCCTCGGAGGCTGCGGCCGTCAGCGGGCTTTTGGGCGTCAGCGGGGATCTTCCAGAGCTTGCCGTTTCGTTCCGCTCCGGGAATTTGTTCTTTTTCGCACATAACTCTGACTCTGCGGTCGGATATGCCCCAGCGCTCAGCGGTCTTCGCGCTAGACACAAATTTAATCGTCCCCTTTTTCATGGTTAATATGCTAGCAAATTTACGGAATAATATCAAGGGCAATTTTCCGCAAAATTCGCTTTATATTATTCCTAAAAATTTTCGCTCTCAAGCCTCTCGGCCAGGCGTTTGGGCCAGGCTCTGTAACAGCTGTTCCTGGGATTTTTGACTTTCTTGAAGCACAGGTGATAGACGTCGCTGTCATTTAAGCGCAGCGCGAAAGTCCCCCAGGAGGTCATCATGATCGTTCTAGGGTTAAGGGGTTTCCCATTTTCAAAGATCACGTCCTCGGTGATCTCCCAGCCTTCCGGCATGCCGACCGCGGCTTTTTTAGGCTTGTGTTTCAGGATGATCTCCGTAGCCTTCTTCCAGTCGATGACGTGCCAGGAGCCGTCCGCAATGCGCGATTTGTTGGCGATAAGAGTTATGCTTTCAACAGGGGACGACAGCGCGACGATTCTTTTTTTCATTTTGCCTCCTTAATAGGTTATGCGGTTATTTGTGCCTAAAAAGAAAGCGAAAAACGCCCATCGTTACCGACGGGCGCAGCGCGCGCCTATCGGTCAAGCTTTGGCACCTTACTTTTTGCAGGTTGTCATGCGGTCAACGAGCTTGTCTCTC
>DFCM01000081.1 GCA_002366995.1 bacterium UBP3_UBA3054
ATGCTCATCAGCTTGATGAGGATGTTCAGGGCCGGGCCGGAGGTGTCTTTGCAAGGATCGCCGACCGTGTCGCCAACCACCGCGGCTTTGTGAGCTTCGGAGCCCTTGCCGCCATGGTTGCCGCGTTCGATGAACTTCTTGGCGTTGTCCCAAGCGCCGCCAGCGTTGTTAAGCATGCAGGCCAGGACGAAACCGGCAGTCAGGCCGCCGGCCAGAAGACCAAGAACGCCAGCCACGCCGAGGACCAAGCCGGTCACGACGGGGACGATGATGGCGAGAAGAGAGGGGATCAGCATTTCTTTCTGAGCGCCGGCCGTGGAAATAGCCACGCAGCGGGCGTAGTCAGGCTTGCCGGTGCCTTCCATGATACCGGCGATCTCCTTGAACTGACGGCGGACTTCCTGGACCATGGCGCCGGCGGCGCGGCCGACGGCTTTCATGGTCATGGCGCAGAAGACGAAAGCCATCATGGCGCCGATGAAGAGACCGCAGAGCAGCAGAGGATTCAGAAGGCTGAGGTCGTACATGGAGACGAAGTCTTTCATGCCGATGCCGCTGATGGCGGCCTTAAGGTCGCCCTG
Source organism: bacterium UBP3_UBA3054 (assembly GCA_002366995.1). Taxonomy (GTDB): domain Bacteria; phylum Auribacterota; class UBA3054; order UBA3054; family UBA3054; genus UBA3054. The sequence continues at coordinate 582 of DFCM01000081.1, forward strand.
GCCTTCGAAGTATTTCTTGACGACGTTCAAGCAAGCGGAGTCCGGAGCGGAGATGAGCAGCTTGCCGAGCCAGATCTTGACTTCCTCAAGATAAGCGGCCAAAAGGGCCATGGCGGTAAGGGCGGCGGAACCGATGGCGAAGCCTTTGCCGGTCGCGGCCGTCGTGTTGCCGAGGGAGTCGAGAGCATCGGTCCTGGTGCGGACTTCAGCGGGCATGCCGGACATTTCGGCGTTGCCGCCAGCGTTGTCGGCGATCGGGCCGTAAGCGTCAGTGGCAAGGGTGATGCCCAGAGTGGCGAGCATGCCGACAGCGGCGATAGAGATGCCGTAGAGGCCCTGGCTGGCGTTGGTGAAGCCGCCGGCCAGACCGAAGGCCGCCAGAATGGCGATGCAGATCGTCACGACAGGGATGCCTGAGGAGAACATACCGACAGCCAGACCGTCTATTATGGTCGTGGCGGCGCCCATGTTGGCCTGATTGGCAATGCCCTTGGTGGGAGCGTATTCATCGGAAGTGTAGTATTCGGTCGCCTGGCCGATGATGACGCCAGCTACGAGGCCGGCCACCACGGAGCCGAAGAGGCCCAGCGGCAGGCCGAGGCCCTGGATGATGAAGAAAGCGGCGACGATGATGAGGGCCGTGCTGGTCCAGGTACCGGTCGCCAGAGCTCTGAGCAGGTTCTTCTGGGTCGCGCCTTCTTTGCAGCGGACCAGGAAGATGCCGACGATGGAGAGCAGAATACCGACAGCGGCGATGAGCATCGGAGCTAAGACGAAGCTCAGCGGATTGCTGACCGCGCCTTCGCCGGTGCCGAGAGCGGCGCCCAGAGAAGCGGTGGCCAGAACGGAACCGCAGTAGGATTCATAGAGGTCGGCGCCCATACCGGCAACGTCGCCCACGTTGTCGCCGACGTTGTCAGCGATGGTGGCGGGGTTGCGGGGATCGTCTTCCGGAATATTGGCTTCGACTTTACCGACCAGGTCGGCGCCTACGTCAGCGGCCTTGGTGTAGATGCCGCCGCCGACACGGGCGAAGAGGGCCTGGGTGGAGGCGCCCATGCCGAAGGTCAGCATGGTCGTCGTGATCTCGATGTATTTGTGAGCGTTGTCGGTGCCGGCGTGGACCAGGTCGAGGCCGCAGATGGAGAGGCCGCTGGCCATGTTGTCAGCCGTGAAGACCAGCTTGTCAAGGATGATCCACCAAAGGGAGATGTCCAGCAAACCAAGGCCGACCACGCAGAGACCCATGACAGCGCCGGAACGGAAGGCGACCTGCAATCCGCGGTTCAAACCTTCGGAAGCGCCCTGAGCCGTACGGGAGCTGGCTTTGGTGGCGGTGTTCATGCCGATGTAGCCGCAAAGACCGGAGAAGAAACCGCCGGTAAGGAAGGCGATCGGAACGAACGGGTTCTGGATCTTGAAAATCGCCAGGATAGCGAAAATGACAAAGAGGATCGCGAAGACCGCGCCCACTACTTTGTACTGGCGGCGGAGATAAGCCATGGCGCCTTCACGGACGTAGGCGGCGATCTCGATCATGCGAGGAGAGCCTTCCGGAGCCTTGACCATGCTCTTGTAGCAGATGAAAGCCACCAGCAGCGCCAAAACGGCGGCCGCGACGGCCAGATAGGGGGCGGATTGCGCGAAACAATCCGTGCACTGGGCTTCAGGGGCAGCCATAACGGAGGCGGCGCCCAATAAAGCCATAGCGACTAAGGAGTGTTTTTTCATAGCACCTAGGTATGAATGGGGTTAAAGGGAGTTAATTAAAAAATAGTATTAGGTATTATACCAAACCCGCCCCTAAAATCAAAGTCCAAGAAAAGCGGACCTCCGGACAGGCGGTATGCCGTTTTTCATTTTCCGCCTGTTTTTTATAAACATGGAATCAAAGCGCGTTTTGCGGTATTATTATATAAGAATCTACAATTAACCCCACACGTGGAGACAATACCATGCGTTTTCTAGTTCCCGTTTTGCTTTTTGCAATGTCAGTTTCCCTCCTGGCCGACCCGGCCGCCCCCACCGCCCTCACCGTTAAAGCCGGCCCGGAATTCGACATCGGCTTCGACGTCGGCGCCTGGAACAAAGCCAAATTCGTCTTTAAAAACTCCGGCCAGAAAGACTGGACCATCGAGGAAATGGAAGCCCAGTGGATCGGCAGCGAGAATTCCGAGCCCTGGACCCAGGAAGTCAACGTGACCGTCGCCCCCGGCAAAGAAGCCAAATGGCTGCATGACACTTATCTTCCCAAGGACATGTTTGAGAAGATGCCCGACGGCAAAGTCGTCATGAAAGGCAAATTCAGAGTTAAGAGGGAAGGCAAGGCGACCTATCTGCCCTTCGAGCTCAAGACCAAGAGAGCCGTCCTTGAGGAGCCCCTGGCCTCCATCACCGGCAAATACATCTACGTTTCCTTCCAGAAATCCCGCTTCGACGGCGGCCTCTGGCAGAGGGACATGCTGAAATGGATGGACGAAGTCTACGAATGCTACGTGGACCTGGTCGGCCGCAAGCCCTTCGACGGCAAGATCACCGGCATGAAAGAGTCCCCCAACCGCTTCGCCTGGGCCTACGCCGGCAACCCCGTGACTTTGACCGGCCTCTACGTCCCCGACACCATCAGCGAATTCAAGCAGGGCCTCATGAGCTGGGGCTGGGCGCATGAAGTCGGCCACAACTTCGACTGCGACCTGACGGACTACCTCCGCTGGGACCACGACTCCACGGAATTCCAGGCCAACATCAAGGTCCTCTACGCCTTCGACCACATGCCCTCCAGGAAATATCTGAGCATCCGCTGGAGAGGCACCGACCTCCTGCCCAGGGACAAAGACGAGCGCATCCCCATCACCAAACTGGGCGACCGCTTCTTCCTGCTCTTCGGCGAAGGCTACCTGGCCGACAAGACCAGATCCTGGAAAACGCTTGACAGCGACGAGCTCCAGTCCTTCTATCAGAGGATCGTGAGAGTCTACGGCTGGGATCCCATCAAGAAGTGGTACAGGCTTATAGGCGCGGTCAAGGACAAAGGCATCCCCGCCCCCACGACCCCGGAAGAGAAAGTCAACTTCCAGTTCGCCGCCTTGAACAAGGCCGTCGGCCAGAACCTCATCAAATATTATCAGCTCTGGCGCTTCCCGGTGACCGAGGAATCTCTGAAGGCCGCCGCGGAAAAATACGGTCTGGAATAAGCTGATCGCCTAGGCCAAAAAATAACACCCACCCCTCGCAATGTGCAGGGGTGGGTGTTGCTTTTTTGGCGCTTAAAGCAAATGGTATAATTCTTTGGATAAACAATCATTTAAGGAGTTATTATGAGTGAAGAACATAATCATGAACATGAGCATGAGCACGACCACAACAGTCACCTCTTTGTGATGCTGATCTTCAATTTCGCCCAGCTGGCCATGGTCAACCTTGGCAAGATCGCCAACCCCGAGACCAAAGAAACGAAAGTCGACCTCCAGGGCGCGCGCTATTTCATCGATTCCCTCGTCATGCTGCGGGAAAAATCCAAGGGCAATCTCTCCAAGGAAGAATCTGACCTTCTGGACGACCAGATCGCCATGCTGCAGATGAACTACGCCGAGACCGCCGAGGATCAGAATAAAGACAAGGAGCAAAAATAATGAAGCCTGTCGTTCTGCGCGATAAGAAAGCCGCCAGAGCCTACGTCACGGCCCAGCAGAAGGCCGGCAAGACCATCGCGCTGGTCCCCACCATGGGAGCCTTGCACGAGGGCCATGCTTCCCTTATGCGCCAGGCTCGCCCCAAGGCCGACATCGTCATCGTCTCGGTCTTCGTCAACCCCACCCAGTTCGGACCCAACGAGGACTTCGCCAAATACCCCAGGACCTTCCAGGACGACCTCTTGGTCTGCGAAAGGGAAAAGGTGGACGCTGTCTTCGCGCCCCAGCCCAAAGACATGTACTTCGAGGACCGCTCCGCCTGGGTCAACGAGGAGAGCCTTTCCCGCTTCCTTTGCGGCGCCAAAAGAATTGGCCACTTCAAGGGCGTCTGCACCGTGGTTTCCAAGCTTTTCAATCTCTTCCAGCCGCAAGTGGCCTGCTTCGGCAAAAAGGACGCCCAGCAGCTCCTCATCCTTGAGCGCATGGTCAGGGACCTGGACTTCCCCATAAAGATTATCGAATGCCCGCTCATCAGGGAAAAGAGCGGCCTGGCACTTAGCTCCCGCAACAAATACCTGAGCCCCGAGGAAAAGAAGCAGGCCCTGGTCCTCAGCCAGTCCCTCAAGGCCGCCAAGGAAGCCGTTTCTTCCGGCAAGAGCGCCACTCAGGTAAGAAGCCTTATAACCAAGATCATCAGTTCCGCGCCGCTTGCCAAGATCGACTACGTCAGCGTCGTCGACCGCGGAACTCTTGAGGAAGTGAAAAGCTTCAAGCCCGGTCAGAAGATCCTGATCGCCCTGGCCGTCTATTTCGGCTCCACCAGACTAATAGACAACGTCTGGCTCACCACGCCCAAGAAATGAGCGATCGCATCGTCATCATTCCCGGAGACGCCCTCCTGGACAAGTATCCGGAGGGCGTCCCCATGAGGGAAGCCATAATCGTTGGCCCCTGCGAAAAGGAAGTCTTTTCCCCATCCTTCCTCGCCGCGCGCGCCGCCTGGCACCGGGAAACGCTTGACGATTACAAGCAAAAAGTTTTCTCCGTTTTTCCTCCCGAAGAACAACTCAAAAACAACGACCTGACACTCGTCTTCGGCCACGAGGCTTTCTGCCAGATCAACCTCCTGACAATTCTTGCTTATCTATCTCAGCTAGGCCGCCAAAAAGAAGCAACGATCTCCCTCATCGACGAATTCAAAAGCAACGCGCCTGTCAGATCCTTTTCTTTTTCCGCCTGGGAGAACGTCAAAACTTGGTATGAGACACTGCTCATAAATAAGCGCGCTTTCAGAAGCGACCCTGCTCTTTGGCCGGAACTGAAAAAAGCCGCCGCTCTTTATCTTCTCTTAAGGGAAGAGCAGAACGAGATCACCGACATCATCGACGAAAACCCTAATCTTTCGGAAAACGCCCTGGTCCGCCTCCTCTTAAGCTGGGACAAGGACTACGGTCTTTCTGACGATATTTTCCTCAGCCTGATCAGAACGCGCAGAGCGCAAACCCAAAAGGCAAACTTATGATCATCTACGTTGACGCTAAAGCCAAAGCCCCCGGCCGCGGCACGAAAGAAGAGCCCTTCGCGAAGATAAACGACGCCGCGCGGATCGCCCAACCAGGCGACGAAGTTTTGGTGGCTCCCGGCCTTTACCGCGAATACGTAGACCCCCAAAACGCCGGCACGGAAGGCCAGAGGATAGTTTACCGCAGCACAGAGCCTCTGGGCGCGGAAATAACCGGCGCCGAACTTCTGACAGACTGGAAACCCTACAAAGGCGGCGTCTGGACGGCCAAAGTCAAGACCGCCATCTTCGGCGACTACGATCCTTACACGACCTTTGTTTACGGTGACTGGTATTTCGCCGGGAAAAAAAGACACACTGGCTACGTCTTCATGAACGACGAGTCGCT
>DFCM01000061.1:0-1133 GCA_002366995.1 bacterium UBP3_UBA3054
ATCAAGGAATCCTCCAACTACGAGAAATTCTCCGACGACGACATGCGCGCCATGTACGACGGCACTTTCCGTTCCGTTACGGAAAACACCATCATCCAGGGCCGCGTCGTGAACATCACTCCGACTCACGTCATCGTCAACGTAGGATATAAATCCGAGGGCGTTCTGCCCCGCGAAGAGTTCGCCGATACGCCGAACCTGGCGGTTGGCGACATTGTCGACGTCTTTTTAGTCAGCAAGGAAGACGAGCACGGCAACATCCGCCTGTCCAAGGCTGAGGCCGACCGTCAGCGTTCCTGGGACGCCACGCTCGCTGCCTGCGACGACGGCAAGCCCGTCAAAGGTATCATCAGAAGGAAAGTCAAAGGCGGCCTTATGGTCGACATCGGCATCGAAGCCTTCCTGCCCGCCAGCCAGCTCTCTCTTCAGAACACCAAGAATATCGACGACTTTATCGGTCAGGAGATCGAAGTCAAAGTCATCAAAGTCAATCACGAACGCAAGAACGTGGTGGTCTCCCGCCGCGAGCTGCTTGACGAAGAGCGCTCCCTCAAGCGCCGCTCCTTCCTTGATCAGGTCAAGGTCGGCGACGTCAGGAAAGGCGTTGTCAAGAACATCACCGACTTCGGCGCTTTCGTCGACCTGGCCGGCATCGATGGTCTCCTGCACCTCACCGATATGCGCTGGGGCCGCATCAATCATCCTTCCGAGATCCTGGAAGTCGGCAAAGAGATCGACGTTATGATCATCGGCATCGATTACGATAAGGAACGCGTTTCCCTCGGTATCAAGCAGATGACCCCGAACCCCTGGCTGGATGTCGACAAGAAGTATCCCGCCGGCACCGTCGTGGAAGGCAAAGTTGTCAATCTTCTGCCTTACGGCGCTTTTGTGGAACTGGAAGAAGGCCTGGAAGGCCTCATCCACATCTCCGAATTCTCCTGGACCCGCAAGGTCAATCATCCTTCCGAATTCGTCCAGGTTGGCGACGTCGTGAAGGCTGCCGTGCTTAGCATCGACACCGACGACCAGAAGATCTCCCTCGGTCTCCGCCAGACGCACAGCAATCCTTGGGAAACCATCAACGAGCGTTATCCCATCGGCGGCAAGATCAAAGGCGTGGTCCGCAACCT
>DFCM01000061.1:1283-3733 GCA_002366995.1 bacterium UBP3_UBA3054
TCCGATATGTCCTGGACCCGCAAGATCAATCATCCTTCCGAAGTTCTGAAGAAGGGCGAAGTGGTCGAAGCCGTCGTTCTGAACATCAACACGGAAGACAGGAAGATCGCCCTTGGTCTGAAGCAGCTTACCGAAGACCCCTGGGATCACATCTACGATCATTATCGCGAAGGCGACACCGTCACCGGCAAGATCACGAATCTTACGACTTTCGGCGCCTTTATTCAGCTTGACAACGACATCGAAGGCCTCATCCACATTTCCGAGCTGAGCCAGAACCAGGTCCAGAACGTGAAGGAAGTCGTCCAGGTCGGCCAGGAAGTGACCGGCAAGATCGTCAGGATCGATCCGACCGACAGGAAGATCGCCGTCAGCCTGAAAGAGTACGAACGCGAGACCGCTCCCGAAGCCGCTCCTGAAACGACCGAAAGCGCCCCCGCTGAGGAGCCCATTCCCAGCAACGCGCCGCAGGAACCCTTCACGTCCGGCATCGACCTTAACGCTGTCATGCAGCGCAAGGAAAAATAAGGCCGAAACGCGTTTGGTGAGTGGGAGAGATATTGACTTTTAAAAGTCAAATGAATATAATCTCTCCCATAACACTGAAATTAGCGCGCGGGAGTAGCTCAACTGGTTAGAGCGCCGCCCTGTCACGGCGGAGGTTGCGAGTTCAAGTCTCGTCTCTCGCGCCACTTTTTTAAGCCCTCCATTCGGAGGGCTTTTTATTTTTGTTATAATCTTATATATGAACAAACTCCTATTTATATTGCTCTGGGGGGCTCTTTCCCTCTCCCTGTACTTCCCAATAGTAGGCGCATTCTCTCCCAAGGGGGGAGTGGTCAACTGCGCGGAGGAAAACGGCGTTTTCCTGGCCAATTTCTCGGTCGACAAGGAATACACCACGAACGTTGTCGCAACTTTTCCCGTTCCCTGGGATCTGACGCTTGCGATCCTGTCCCCGGGCGGCATTCCCAAAAACGGCGAACTGTGGGCGAGAGTAACAGAACCAGAGAGCGGCGAGCTCTGTCTGGAAAGGCTTATAACCTTCGAGGACGCCAGGCCTGTCAAGGCCTTCCCCAACGAGCCGTCCCTGGGACTGCCTTTCACCTTCATCTTGGACAGCCAGGACGACCTTAGCAAGATCGATACGGAAAACGGGCCGTTCTTTACGTCCGCCGGCCAGAAAGGCGTGCTTCCGAATCAGAAGTATGCCTGGGAGATCGGAATCAGGGGCGAGGCCTCTTTCTCAGGCACGCTCTTCCTGACGGCTTCGGAAAAGGGCGCGCGCAGCACCTTTTTGGGGAACTACATCAAGATCCTTTCTGTTGCTTACGCGATCCTTTTCTCTCTGATACTGTGTTCGCTTTTGTGGCTGTGGCACGCCGGCTCGATGTACCGTTTCGTGAAAGGTTCTCTTGTCCTGCTTTTCGTTTTGATGAGCTCCGACGTTTTGGCGGGCAATCTTTCCATAGACGCTCCCGAATCCGAGCTGATTGAGAATTGCGAGGTTTTGCTTGAGTCCGTGAACGGCGGGATCCTTCTGAAGAACGGGAACGACCTGATCTTTTCCAAGGGAAGGCAAAGGGTGATCCTGAAAGAGGGAGCGCCGGTCAATACTCTGCCGCTGAGAGGAAACTGCCCGCTGTCGTTCTGCTTTTTGGAACCGATGGCGAGAGGCGAAGTGTATCCCATCAACAGGGAGGACTGCGCGCTTTCAAGTTTGTCCGGACTTTCTTTGGGCGAGGATTCCTTCATGGAGCTGACAAGGCACCTTGGACCGCCTATGCTGACGAGTACCGGCAGCTGTTATTTCGCCGCCTGGACGTTCACGGACGGCACTTCGCTTTTCGCCGCGCACGAAGGCGACAAGTGCTACCGCCTGGAAAGGCATCTCAGAAGGCCCGGCTATTACCTTGACCTCAGGCGCTACGGCGGTCCGACGCCCGAATGGGCCAAATGGCCCTGGCGCTATTTCCACGTAGGCTTCCTTGTCGTGGCCTTACTTTTCGCCGCGGCCATTATGGCGAGGGCCATAGTCTTCGGCAACGGCGTCAGGAAGATCCTTAAGGCGAAACCTGAGCCGAAGGAAGAATCATGAGCCACGGTAACAGGAAACCGACCAAGGGCGAAATTATAGCCAACGTCGCCACTCACGGCATTGGCTCGCTGCTGGCTATAGCGGGCCTCGTTTTGCTGGTGGTCTTTTCCTCCTGCCACGGCACGGCGCGCCACATTGTAAGCTGCTCCATTTACGGCGCGACCCTGTGGCTCATGTTCATCATGTCGACGGTCTATCATTCGCTGCCGGACGGCAGAGCCAAGAAGATCCTCAGAGTCTTCGACCACTGCGCCATCTATCTTGTCATCGCGGGGACTTACACGCCCTTTACGCTGGCCGTGCTGCCTCCCGGCTGGGGCTGGTCAATTTTCGGCGTGATCTGGGGGCTGGC
>DFCM01000006.1 GCA_002366995.1 bacterium UBP3_UBA3054
TTGCCGGCAAAGCAGTTCCAGCTGTTCCAGCCCATGGGAGGTGTTAAGGCGATCTTGTCCCCCACCGTCAGTTTCAGAGTTCTTTGGGTTTCGCCCAGGGCGTTCTTGGCTTTGAAGGTGATAAGATAGTCGCCTGCGGTCTTTACGCTGCCGGTGAGAATGCCAGTCTTCGCGTCGAAGCTCGTGCCTTCGGGAAGATTCTCGGCCGAGAACTCCATGGGGCGTTCGCCGGAAACGGGCAGGCGGTAGATGATGGGATGATCCGGTCCCACGCCGAAAACTTTCGGGCCGTTGATGCGCGGCGTTTTCGGGATCTTGGGGCTTAGGATACCGAGCTGCTCGGAACTTCTTACCATGGGTTCTATCACGGCTCCGTCTTCCGCGATGAAGACCGCCTTGCACCAGTCGGCGTGGTCGCACTCCTCGCCGTCGATCTTGTCTATCTCAAGCTCAACTTTTTTCGCGCCCTTGAGGTCGGCTTTCAAAACAGCCGGGCCCCTGTTGCCGACCTTGTCGCCAAGCTCCGGAGTTTCCGCCACCAGCTTATCGTCGGCGTAAACTCTGAAGATGACGGAAGCGCCTTCCTCGGCCTCGTCGTCGATGCCCACAACCGCTCCGAAGGCGACGGTCTTGCCGTCAAGTTTGTAAAGCGCCTCGCCGGGGGAATGGGAGCCGACGCCTCTTTCATAGATCTTGCCGGCTATCTTCAGGGGATTGCCGTCCACGCTGCGGTTTCTGGCGGCGGTCTTCCAATTCTGCCTGATGTGGTCAAGCGGCATCGAATCTAGCCAGATGTTGGTTACTGCCAAAGCGTCGAGCGCGGCGAAAAGGCAAAGTGCGAGGCAAAGTTTCTTCATTTGTTTCTCCTTATTTGTTGAATCCTTTCTGGTTCATGAATTCCCAGACGCGGTCCATAAAATTGTAACTGCCGGTGCCGGGCGCGGCCTTGGCCTGGAAGCAGTGGTTTCTCGTGGCGAAGGTGTGAAGTTCTGACTGGATGCCCATGCGGCGCATCTGCTCCCAAACTTTCACGGAGTTCATGGCGCTCCAGCCGTCAGAGTCGCCGTGCAGGAAAAGCACGGGAGGCGTGGCGCGGTCGAAGGCGAATTCTTTGACGATCCTGACGTCGTCGCCGTTGCCGTCGCCGTTGTTGTTCCTGTCGATCTGGTCTGTCACGCAGTAGGCCGGGTAGATCGCCACGCCCCACTGGACGCTGCAGGAACAATTGTCGATCTCATCGATGGGCCAGTAGGCGTGGGAGAGGGAATTCAGGGCGCCCATTAAGGTAAGGTGTCCGCCGGCGGAGCAGCCCATGATGCCGATCATGTTGGGATCGAGTCCGTATTCCGGGGCTTTCTTCCTGACTATCCTGATAGCGCGCTGCAGATCTTGCCAGGCGGAAATGTGTTTGGCCAAAGGCGGCAGCGGCCTGGGCTCGCGGTGCTTCAATGTGACCACCGTCATGCCCTTCTCGTTGAGATAGCGTCTCACCGGCGCGGCCTCGAAGCCGTCTGGGTCGTTGCCGTAATAGCCGCCGCCGGAATAGACGATCTGTATGGACTTGGTCTTCAGTTCCTTGGGGAAGTGCCATTCGATATAGGGTCTTACGGTCTGGTTCGTCTGGACGTCCGGCATTCTGCCCTCCGGCCAGATCTCCTCTTTTTTATAATCTCCCCTGGCGTCGTCTTTGGCGAAGCGGTCCATAAGTTTTTCTTCCTTGCCCAATCTTCCGTCGAAGTTCATTTGGCGCAGGAATTCCTCCGCGCGGTCGAACCAGGTGTCGTAGGGCGCGCCTTCGCAGGCCTTGGTCCCCCACTTGCCCATGAAGCCGTGGCTGCGGTCCGCGAAAAGGTGGAGTTCCGCGGGGACCTTCATTTTTCTAAGCTGGCGGTAGATCTCCGTCGAGCCGTTGGGGGAATATAGGTCCGCGCCGCCGTGGAAAAGGCACAAAGGACAGCTCTTGGCGTCGAATTTGAAGGCTTCCGTCAGCCGGACGTCTATGGAGTTGCCGTCCCTCTCATTCGGGCCTTCTAAGCCGTCTGAGAGCGCGTAGGCGGTATAGATGGGTATGGCCCAGTTGATGTGGCAGGAAATTTCGTCCAGCTCGTCGATTGGTTCATAAGCTTTCGTCTGGGAGCTGACGGCGAGCATGACTGTCAGGTGCGCGCCGGCGGAAAAACCCAGGGCGCCGATGTTATCGGGAGAATAGCCTCTCTTCTTCGCCTCGCTCCTGACGATCCTGACAGCGCGCTGACCGTCTTCCCAGCCCGTCTGGTAGATGGGAAGACCTTTTGGCCTAGGCACGCGGTAAGCGAGGTTGACGCACTGGAAGCCAAGCTCCGTCATACGCTCCGCGATGGCATCGATCCAGGGCATGTCGCAGCGGCATTCGTAGGCGCCGCCGGAAATAAGAATGAGGCAGCCCTTGGCGGGATTGGCTTCCTTGGGAGAAGCGTACCACTCGAGACGCGGCGTCTCGCTTTGCAATTGATGCTCCTGAAGGTCGGGCGTCTTCCCTTCCGGCCAGAGGGGCGTCGTTTCGCAATCACTTGGGAGAGCGAAGATCGTTCCGGCGAAAATCAGGATCAGGAGAAAGAAAGCGAAGGGATGATCTTTGGGAACGATATTCATTTTTGACCTCTCTTAAAAAAGTGAAAGCTGGGTGTCTGGTTCCGGTTCGGGTTTTGTTTCCTCGGGAGGAGGAGGCGTGGGAACGTTCTCCTGGACCTTCGGCTCGGACTTGGGAGTGAGCGTATTGGGCTTAAGATAGACTTCGCTCTCGTCCTTGGCTTCCGGCGCCGGATCCTCGACCTTCTTGGGTTCGGGGCTCGAGAACATGGAGAAGAAATCCGTCTGGCTGCTTTCCGGCATGTCGCCCAGGAGGCCGTCATTTTTCATAGCCGCCAGAAGCGTTGAGTTGCAGCCCACCAGGCGCTGGAATTCCTCCTGGTTGGAGAAGGTGCCGACTTCCTCCCTGGCTTTTGCGATACTGGCGGCCACGGCCTCGCTCAGCCCCGGGATGGAGTTGAGAGGCGGCAGGATCTTGCCGTCCTTGATAAGGCACTTGGTGGGATGGGACTTGTAGATGTCAAGGGGCAGCATCTCGAAGCCGCGGGCGTACATTTCCTGAGCCAGTTCGAGGATTTCTATGGAAGCCTGGTCGTTGGCGGTCGCGTCCTTGCCTTTGTTTCTTAGAGCGTAGAGCTCCTGGCGGACGGCCTTCAGGCCTTTGGAGACCAGGGTGGAGTTAAGGTGGTCGCGCTTGATGGAGAAATAGGTGGCGTAGAAAGCCAGAGGATAATGGACCTTGCAGTAGGCGATCCTGGCGGCGTTCAGAACGTAAGCCACGGCGTGCGCCTTCGGGAACATGTATTTGATCTTCTTGCAGGAATCAACGTACCAGTCCGGGACCTTGACCTTGCCCATGGCCTCCTCGTCCTCGGGCTTCAAGCCTTTGCCCTTACGGACGCTCTCCATGATCTTGAAGGCGTGGAAAGGCTCCATGCCCCTGCCCTTCAGATAGAGCATGATGTCGTCTCTGGTGCAAATGACGTCGCTTAGCGTCAGCTTCAGGTTGGTGATGAGGGACTGGGCGTTGTCGAGCCAGACGTTCGTGCCGTGGGAAAGACCGGATATCCTGATGAGGTCCTCGATGTTTTTCGGCTTGGCGTCCATGAGCATGCCGCGGACGAAGTTCGTGCCGAATTCCGGAATGCCAAGAGTTCCCGTATTGCTGTCAATGTCCTCGGGCTTGACCTTCAGGGCCTCCACGGACGTGAAGAGGCTCAGCATGGCGGGATCGTTCAATTCCAGCTTCGTCACGTCGGAGCCGAGGTAGTCGCTAAGGAGCTTGATCTGCGTCGGCACATCGTGTCCCAAGATGTCCAGCTTCAATAGCTGCGATTCCATCTTGTGGTAATCGAAGTGCGTGATCTTGTTCTGAGCGTCCTTTTTGTCCGCGGGATACTGCACGGGGCAGAAGTCTGTTATCAGTTCGCCCTTCGGAAGAATGATCATGCCGCCAGGGTGCTGGCCGGTGGTCCTTTTCACGCCCACCAGCTGGAAGATGATGTATTCCTTCATGGCGGCCGACATCTTTAGCCCGGTCTCGTCCAGGTATTTCATGACGAAGCCGTAGGCCGTCTTGCTCTGCAAGGTCGCGATGGTGCCGGCGCGGTAGACGTTCTCGATGCCGAAGAGTCTTTCCGTGTAGCGGTGAGCCTGGCTCTGATACTCGCCCGCGAAGTTAAGGTCGATATCCGGCGTCTTGTCGCCCTTGTAGCCCACGAAGGTCTCGAAGGGAATGTCGAAGCCGAAGCGTCCCATCATTTCACCGCAGACCGAGCACTTTCTGTCGGGCAGGTCGATCCCAATAGTCTGGGTTATGCCGTTCAGGGGCGTCGCCCTGGGCTCGCCCTCGTCGTCGTAGCCTACGAATTCCGTCTTGTGGCATTTCGGGCAGACGTAGTGGGCCGGCAGGCTGTTCACTTCCGTGATGCCGCTCAAAAACGCCACGAAGCTAGAACCCACGCTGCCTCTGGATCCCACGATATAACCGTCGGACAAAGATTTCTGCACCAGCATCTGGGCCAGCATGTAAAGGTCGGCGTAATGGTTCTCGATGATGGAGCCGATCTCGCGCTCCAATCGCATCAGCGGGATCTTGTGGGGATTTTCGCCGTAGACCGCGTGCAGCTTACCGTAGCAGAGGTCGCGCAGACGCTGCTCCGCGTTCTCCACTTTCGGCGGATGGAAGCCGTCGGGAATAGGCTGGAGATCTTCCAGCGATTCCGCGATCTTTCTGGTGTTTTCTATGACGATCTCTTTGGCCTTCTCCTCACCAAGATAGCTGAATTCCTCCAGCATCTTGTCGGTGGAGCGGAAATACAAAGGCGCCTCGGTCTCGTCGTCGTAGCCCTGGCCAACCTGCAATATCTTTCTGGCCAGCGCGTCCTTTTCCTCAAGGATATGCACGTCGCAGGTGGCGCAGACCGGTTTCCCGTACTTCTCGCCAAGCTCGACAATTCTCTTGTTCAGCCTGATGAGATCGTCGTTGTTCCTGAGCTTGGGATACTCCACCTTGCTCTTCAAAAAAACGTTGTTGCCAAGCGGCTGGATCTCGAAATAATCGTAAAGTTTCTGCGCCTCGGAAAAACGCTTGTCGAACTCTTCTGAGGATATCTGCTCGGCGTCTTCCTTCAGCACGAGGTTGAAAAGCTCGCCCGCCACGCAGGCGCCGCCGATAACCAGCCCTTCCCTATACTGCTCTAGCACGTCCCTTGGGATAAGCGGATGGCTGTAGAAATATTCCGTGTGGGAGACTGAGACGAGATCGTAAATGTTGTGCAGTCCTTTCCTGTTCTTGGCGTAAAGAATGATGTGGTAGGTGTTGGCCTTGATGTCGGAGGCGTCCTGCTTGCTGAGCCCTCCGGAATTCTTGCTCTCAAGGCGTTTTTTCAGTTCCTCGGAAGGAATGTTGACAAGATATCCCTCCACGCCGAACAAAAGCCTTATGCCTAATTTCTTGGCCTGCTTGTAGGCGTCGGGATAGATGTGCACGTTGCCGTGATCGGTGACGCCCACCGCGGGATGTCCCCAGAACTTCGCCCGGGCGATAAGGTCGTTCACTTCCGTCAGGGCGTCCATGGCGCTCATCTTCGTGTG
>DFCM01000120.1:0-14965 GCA_002366995.1 bacterium UBP3_UBA3054
GCCGGCAGGTTTAAGGAATCCTGGTACTTGTTTTTCTCTTCTTTGCTCATTTTTGGTTGTTAAGGTTATTTTAATGTAACATTGGTCTCGAATATCTCGTCTCCGCGCATATATTTCATCGGGATCGTCTTGCCGGAGCTGTAAGCTTTGTTCATGGCGTAAGTGTAGGTCGCGACGGAATCGACTTTCAGTCCGCCTATCTCCAGAAGCACGTCGTTAGACTCCAATCCAGCCAGTTCGCCGGGACCGAGTTTCTGCGTGTTGGTGATAAGCATTCCGTAGTTCGCTTTCAAGCGCTTGTTCCTTTTCTGCATGATGGCGTCGACTTTGATGACGTACATTCCGCTGTTCATCATGCACTGCGAAGTGCTGCCCAAAGATTTCTCGTATTCTTCGGGAACTTCGGTGTCTTCCGTGTTGACGGCGATGCTCGGCGCTTTCTTCTCCTCTTCCTTGTCCTCGTCCTTTTCTTTTGTCACTACGGCCTCCGTCTGCTCGGAAGCGTTCGTCTGGACGTTTTGGACTTCCAGATCATACTGGAAAGAGAAGGGTCTGTTCAAAAACTCGCTGATGTCGCCGTAGGTCCTGAGTTTCAGAGTCTTGTTCTCGCCGTTCTCCTCGAAGACGACCTTCTGGCTGGCGGCGTCGATGTAAACGACGGTCGCGTCGGTGTCGGTGATCTTCTCCCCTTCCGCGACCGTGAATGTCGAACGGTTGGATTTGTTGTAGAACATGGCGAAATTCTTGTCGCCGAAACGCGAGATGCCGTTGAACTGTATGTGCTTGGTCCAGGAAGGCAGATCTTCCTTGCCGTCGGAACTTGTGGTGAGCGGCCTTGGCCCGCTCTTCCTGCCGGCGACCGAGGCCACTTCGGAAGGCAGCGCGAAGATGTCGCCCTTGAGGCCGGACGTCAGTTTGTCGTAGTCGGGCGGAGTCCAATTCGGCAGTTCCTGGTCCTGGCTGTCGTTGAAGACGAACGATCTCACCGACATGTCGACCACCGCCTGGGGATTGTTGGGATCCTTCAGGTTGCTCTTGATCTTCATGGCGTCGAAACCGACGAGCTGTCCGGCGCTCTCGATGAGGCCAAGCGCGGCGTTCAGGCTCTGCCAGTCGCATTTGACGTCTTTCAAATTGTAGGAGAAGTCGCTGTACATATCGTTCGTCTGCGGCTGCTTCACGGCCGTGGACGTGATCGACGATCCGTACTTGCCGTCCAGTTTGGCAAACTCTTCGCGCAAAGTGCGCGCCAAATTGTCGGGCATTTTCTGAGCGTTTATGGTCTCCAGCGCGTTGCTGTAGCGCTCCGTCAGATTCTTGTAATCCTTGGCAAGGCTGGCGCCCTGGCTGATCTTCTTGTCGGCGGTGGCGATGTTCTTGTTCAGATCCGCCAGACGCTTGGAGTTGGACTCCAATTTATCGGTCCCCGGAGAGATCAGCTGAGTCCAGACCAGAACGATAACGACAAGTGCTCCGCCGATCCCGACGGTCATCCATTCCCTAGTGGTTAGCGCTCTCATTTGTCGTCCTCCTTGACAGCTTCTTCGCCGTCGTCATCATCATCGTCGGCCTCCTCGGACTCCTCGCCGCCGTCGTTGACGACTTCGTCTTTCCCGTCGTCGTCAGCTTCTTCGGCTTCCTCTGTCTTGCCTGGATTTTCCTCCTTCTCGCCGGAAGTGAAAAGTTCGCCGCTTTCGACCTCGTTATCGGCTTTGCTTTCTACGGCGGGAGGTTCCTCTTTGGCTTCCTTATCCTCGGCCGGCTTCGTTTCTGTTTTTGCTTCCGCTTCCGCGGCGTTGCCCTTCTTGCCGGACATCAACCTGCCGGAACGGGCCGGCTTCGCAACAGCTTTGGCTTCAGGCTGGCCGTCGACTTTCGGCAGTTCTTCAGCCACCCTTGAGCTTCCCCGGAAATTTCCTCCCGCGGGAGTCCCAAGTCGCAGCGGAGCGCCCTGCATGGGCGCCTCCATGATCACCTCCGGCTTAGCTTCTTCGGTTTCCGCCGGGGCGTTGCTCCTTTCGAGCGACTGGTTCGCAGGAGCAGCCGGAGCGGCAGCTTCCTTGGCTTCTCCCGTTTCGGAACCGGGCTGGTTCAGAAGGTTTCTCAGTTTCTCATTGTATTTGTAATCGGGCAGTATGTCGCAGGTCAGCTTGAAATAGTGCACCTGCAGGCCGTACTGGTACATGGTCTTCTCGCTGGGAACTATCACGTTCTCGAAGCGCAGCTGACGCTGCATGTTCTCTTCGAAGAGCAGATAATCGGCGTTCCTCGAGTAGCCCTCCACCGTCATGGTGTTGTTCTTGTCGACGCCGATCGAGGTGATCCAGAGGTTGCTCGTCATGCAGGACGAGATCCCCGCCAATACGGAATTCCAGGATGTCTTCCTCGAGATCACACCCTCGATGTCGTTGACGGCTTTCTGGAGCTGCTGGTTGCGCTTCTCAAGGGCGTCGACCTTCTTGGTCTCCGTCAGCTTGCCCTTAAGCTCCTTGTTCTTCGCCTCGACTTTGGCGTTGCTGATAAGGACCGCTATTCCCAATATCAAAAGCGCCACCAACGCGACGGCTGCCACGCCGATCGCCAGCTTGATAAGCATCTTCCGGCGCATGGCCAGGACTTGCAGCTTGACGACGTCGACCGGCAGAAGGTCGATGTAGATCGCCGCTTCGTCGATCTGGGCCAGGGCGGCGCCGAGCACCGCCGAATAAGAAGGCCCGAAAAGATCCTTGCCTTTCGCTTCTATCGCCTCAAGCCCGTTCAGATACAGAGGAGAATCGATGCCAAGCGGAGCGGCTAGGGCGCGGCAGACTTCCGGCCTCGCGGCTCCCCCGCCCGAAACGCACACCTGGGTTATGTTGTCGCTCAATTTGCGGTTCTTCAGGAAGCGTATGGTCTTGTCGAGTTCCGCGTTGAGACCCTCCATGGCGCGCAGAAGCTCGCCGGGGTCGTTCAGTTTCGTCTCCTCCCAATTTTTGATCTTTCTTTGCTCGGCTTCCTCAAAAGAGATCCCCTCCTCCGCCGCAAGGAAAGCGGTGAGGTCGTCGCCGCCTTTCTCCACATTCCTCGTAAAGACCAGCTCTCCCTTGCCGTTCACCACTATAAATTCCGTCCTGCGGGCGCCCATTTCGATTATCATGGTGTCGCCGTCCGTCTCCGGGATCTTCCCTTCCCTCTTCAGGAAATCGAAGAGATTGAAGATGGTGAAAGAGGAAACTTGGATCGCCGTCTGCTTCAGGCCCTTTTGGGAATGAAGCTCGAGGAATTTCGGGATGAGGGCCTGCCTGACCGCCGCAAAGACGACCTTCGACATGACGGGAGCAGGCTCCGCGGGAGCCTCCGCTTCGCCCTCTTTGGGTTCCGCTTTGGGCTGTTCTATCGGCTTGAAATCGAAAGCCGTTACAGCGCGCTCCATGGCGAAAGGCAGATGGCTCTCGGCCTCGAAGACAAGCATCTGCTTGATCTGGTCCCTGTCCGTGCTGGGAAGCTCCAGATGGCTGACCGTAACGAAATCGCGGGACATCACGGAAAGAACGCCGGTGTCCTTTATCCTGTTGCGCTGCAGAAGCTGCTTGACGGTGTCTTTCACCGCCTCGGGCGTTACGTCTCCCCTGCTGGAAGTGAAGGGAATGGCCATTTGGTCGAGCTGCTTTGCCGCAACGCCGTTTTTCCTGCGCTGCAGAACAGCAAGCTTGACATAGCGCGAACCTATGTCAAGCGCGACAGTCTTGTCGCCGCCGGACAAAAGGTTTGTTATGCTTTTTTTCTTTTTGGTCTGAGCCATAGCGGATCAAAGTATGGAAATTAAGATCATTTTCCCCAATCGGCGGTCTGGCCGCCGGCCTTGCCTTCCGTTTCGTCGCTGGTGACGCCGGAACTCGTCACGCGGACCGTTCCGTCGCTTTCGATCGTCACGACGTACTCGTTGCCCCAGGGGTCGGGACCGGGCGCTTCTTTCAGATACTCCGGATAGAGATCGGAAAGCGCCGTGATCGGCTTGCCGTTGTTGAGCTGGTAGAGCTCGGCCTGAGTCTCGAATTCCTTGATCTCCATGATAGCTTTGGCCTTGCGGGCTTTCTCGGTGTTGCCGATCAGCTTGCCGCCGACGACGGAGCCCAGAATGCCGATGACCGCGACCACGACCATCATTTCGACCAGGGTGAAGCCGCGTTCCAACATGCGGCGTTTGTTTTTCTGACTCGTACTGTTCATATTGCCTCCAATTGATTTGGGATTGTTTACACTTCTTCCGTGACGCTCAGCACTTCTTCCAGGGTCGTCACGCCGGCTAAGACTTTCTGCCAGCCGGAATGCTGCAGCGTCACCATGCCTTCCTTTATGGCCTGCTTTTTGATCTCGTAGGCCGCCGCTCTCTTAAGAGTCAGCGCCTTGATCTCCTCGCTCATCTGCATGATCTCGAAAAGCGAGATACGGCCTTTGAAGCCGGTGTCGCGGCACTTCTCGCAGCCCTTGGCCTTGAAGATCTTGTGCTTTCCTCTCGGCGCTATCTCCTCGGGTATCATGAGCCTGTTGAGAGCTTCCGTGACGTCCTCCTCGCTCTCCTCCTTGCAATACGGGCACAGGACCCTGACGAGTCGCTGGGCCAATACTCCGATCACGGAAGACGTGATCAGATACGGCTCCACGCCCATGTCGATGAGACGCGTGATGGCGGAAGGCGCGTCGTTGGTGTGCAGAGTCGAGAAGACAAGGTGGCCGGTCAGGGACGCCTGCACGGCGGTCTCTGCCGTTTCCACGTCACGAATTTCACCGACCATCACTATGTCGGGGTCCTGACGCAGAATTGATCTCAAGCCTTGCGCGAAAGTCAGTCCGACCTTGGCGTTGACGTGTATCTGGTTGATGCCTTTGATCTGGTATTCCACAGGGTCTTCGATCGTGATGATCTTGACGTCCGGCTTGTTCAGAACTTTCAGCGAACTGTAGAGCGTCGTGGTCTTACCGCTGCCGGTAGGTCCTGTCACCAGAACGATGCCGTGCGAGACTCTCAGCATGGAATCGTAAAGCTTCAAGTGGTGCTCGTCGAAGCCGAGGTCGGTCAGGTCGAGCATCAGTCCGCTCTTGTCCAAAAGACGCATCACGACGTTCTCGCCCCAGACGGTCGGCATGATGGAAACACGGATGTCGATCTCTTTTGAGCCAAGCTTCATCTGGATGCGCCCGTCCTGCGTCGTCCTTCTTTCGGAAATGTCGAGGTCGGACATGATCTTGATACGCGAGAGAATGGCGGCGTGCAGGTTGTGCGGGGGCGAACTCATCTCGTGCAATACGCCGTCCACGCGGTACCTGACCAGAAGCTGGTTCTCAAAAGGCTCGATGTGAATATCGGAAGCCCTCATCTGCAGGGCGTTCCAAATGATGAGGTTCACGAGCTTGATGATCGGCGCCTCGTTAGCAACGTCGACGCCGTCCTGGTCTTCCCTGATGTTGCCGATGATCTCGAGGTCGTCTTCCGTTAAGTCCTGGATGACTTTTTCGACGGACTGGGCGTTGCCGCTGTTGCAGCGCTCTATTGCCTCCGCGATCTCCTCCGGAGTCGCCTTGACGATCTCAAGCTCGGTATTGATGACGCGCTGCAGTTCGTCCAGCGTCTCGATGTCGTCGGGATCCGCCATAGCGACCTGCGTCACGCCGGGCCTCGGCTCGCAGATGGGAATAAGCTGATGCTTCTCCAAAAAGGCGTAAGGCAGCTTGTAAAAAAGCTGCTGGTCTATTTTGGCTGTCGCCAGGTTGAAGCTTTCCTCACTCATTTATTTGTCCTTTGAGATTTATTGTCGGTTTTATTCTCTATTCGGGGGAAGGACCTCCTGATCCTCCGCCTCTTGATCCGCCGCCGCCTGGGCTGCCGCCGCCTCTCGGGCCTCCGCCCGATCCGCCGCCTTGCCTGCCGCCTCTGCCGCCGGAGCCGCCGCGCCTTCCGCCGCCGCCTCCGAAGTCGTCTTCCGGATCCTCCATCTCGGGAACGGGGGTCCTTTCGTTCCCGTTTCCGGCGTTAACGCCGTCGTTCTGACCGTTCTTGACTTTCATGGTGGGCAGCATGGCGGCGCTGCAGATGGGCTGTATCGTCTTGCCGAGATCCAAAAAGAGCGTTATGACGACTTCATAAGGCTTCGAGCCGTCCTGCTCGGAAATGGAAGAGTCCCAGCCTCTGGAAATGTTGCCGTCCTCGTCGTAGAAGGAAAGCTCCATGCCCACCACGCCCTCGACGAGCGGCACGACGGACGGCACGTCGATTTCGGCGCCTTCGTCGCTCGGGTAAGAGATCTCCTTTTGCAAGACCCTGACGCCGTCCTCGCCTGTCCCTATCGAATAGCGGACTCTGACCTCGCCGGCCAGCCAGCGCGAATCAAGCTGAATTGGGGGCGAAAGCGTGACCATGTCGACGCTGTCCATGGGATAGCCCTCAACGTCGCCTGACGATACCGCGAATTCGTATTTGCCGGTCGAAGCGTATTCCATATTGGCGAAAGCGGAAAGCATCTCGTCCATGGCAAGCCTGGCGCCGTGGAAGAGCTGGGCCCTGTCGCGGCCGCCTGTGCAGACTTTACTGGAAATGGCCAAAGCCGACTGGATCATAGTCATGACCATGACCATGATCGACATCGTCAGAAGCAGTTCCAAAATAGTAAAGCCCTTGTTTTTCATTTCAGGAGAGTATGTCCAAATCCGCGATCGATGTGTAAAGGAGCGTCTTCATGCCGGCTTCTTTGGCAAAGGCAAGATTCTCCTCGCGGTCGTCTATGTAAGTGCAGTCGGCGGGAGAAACTCCGAGCGTTTCGGCCGCCTTCAAAAAGAATTCCTTGGAGTTTCTCAGAATTCCCAGTTTCCAGGAGCAGGCCCAGTCCGTGAAGGGCGCGAAGTCCTCCCTCTTCCTCAGGATCTCCTCCTGGGCTTCGGAAAGATTGGCCGCCACGCCGCATTTTTCCTTTTGGGAAAGTTCGGCGATCTTAGCCAGAACGTCAGGGTAATACTCGTAGCCGGACTGCCAGATCTCCATGAACTTCTCCTCCGTCAGGTCGAGACCCGTCTTCCCTTTCAGGCGAAGGAAGAACTGGCTCATGGTCATGCGGCCGCTTTCCAGCAGTTCCGTGTCGCGCTTGAATTCCGCCATGAATTCATCCTTCTTGGCGAAGATAAGAAGAGCCGTCAGCGGGTTCAGCGAACCCGCCAGCTTTTTCATGGTCGCTTCCTGGTCATAAGAGAGGACGACCTTTCCCAGATCGAAAAGATACATGTCTTGCTCCGAAATATGTAGTTATACTTCTATATCTTTTTATTATACCCAATTTCGTGTCTGAATGAAACACAAAAAAAAAGGGGCCCCGCGGGCCCCAATTTCAAGGACTTTCAGTCCTTCGCGATACGCGCTTTTTTCAACAGTTTCTCAACCAAGTCGAGAACTATCGGCGCAAGGAATTCCTTGACCAGCAGCGCGATCGCGATGCCCGCCGTGGCGCCGGCCACGGTGTCCGAGAGGAAATGCCTCTCCATCAGGATGCGGTCGGCCATCATGAGAACGGCCGTCACGACGAAAAAGGGCCTGAGTTTCGGGAAGATGAACCAGAAGACCGTCGCCATGGTGGCCACTTCCATGGAATGTCCGGAGGGGAAGCTCTTGAAAGCGTTCTTGGTCTGTTCGTAGAAGAAGAAGCCGTAATGGCCTGCCTCGCGGAAAAGATTGTAAGGCCTGGCCCGGCGGAAAAGCTCCTTCAGAAGGCTGGTCATGATCCCGCAGACGCCCATGGAAAGCAGATAGTAGCCCAGCTTCCTATACCACTCGCGGTTGAACCTGATGAAAGTGAAATACACGAAGAAGGGCGCCACCAGCATCGTGACGTAAGGCTTCTTGCAGATCAGCGAGATCTCGCCCAGCAGATTGAGGTTCTGCAGTTTTTCCCTGAGAGGCGTGTGCACGAACTCCGCCAGCACGCGGTCGTAGCGCCAGATGGAAAGCAATATGAAGGCGGTGGCGAAAACAAGGGACACTATGACGATGGTGAGAGTTCTTTTCGCGCTGTCGCTCATTCTTGGCGCCAGCTTCCTGGCTTCGGGATCCTTCGGTCTTTTGTTGCTTTTCACCGCTTTGGCGGGAGAGCCGAAGGCTACCGTGTTGTCGCCGATATTTTTTACGACAATGGAGCCTGAACCTATGAGGTCGTTGGCGCCGATTCTGACAAGCGGCTTGACGATACTGCCCGCGCCTACGGTGGTCAGAGGGCCGACGCTCACAGCGCCGGTCAGGATGACACCCGGGCAGACGTGGGAGTAAGAACCCACCTTGCAGTCATGGTCGACGCTCGCCTTGCTGTTGATGATGACGCCGTCGCCTATTTCCGCCCTGGGGCCTATGAAGGCTCCGGCCGCCACGAAGACGCCCTCTCCCAGCTTCGCGGATGGGTCAACGAAAGCCGTCGGATGGACGATGGTCTCGGGCGTGAAGCCCAGCTCTTTGGCTTTATGAAGAAGCGTGAAGCGGGCCTCGTTGGAGCCTATGGCGGCGTGGACCTTATCCGCCTTCCCCTTCAGGGAAGCGAGGTCCGCGATCTTGCCTTTCACTTCGCCTTCTATGACTTTGCTGCCAAGGGGAAGGCCGTCGTCCAAAAAGGCCTCGACGCCCTTTCCGGAAGAAAGGAGCGCCGCTTCCACGACCGCGGCGTGTCCGCCGCCGCCAAGTATGACGATGCTTTCAGGCACTTACTTTTTCAGCTCTTTTATGATGAGGGGAATGATCTCGAAAAGGTCGCCGCAGATCGCGTAGTTGGCGATCTTCATCATGGGGCATTCCGGATCCTTGTTGATGGCAACGATGACGTCCGAAGACTGCATGCCGACAAGATGCTGGATCTGGCCGGAGATGCCGCAGGCGATGTAAACTTTCGGACAGACCGTTTTGCCCGTCTGTCCCACCTGGTGGGCATAAGGTATCCAGCCGGCGTCGACAGCCGCCCTGCTGGCGCCCACAGCGCCTCCCAGGGCCTCCGCCAGTTCTTTCAGCAAGGCGAAATTCTCCGGGCCTTTCATGCCGCGGCCGCCGCTGACGATGATGTTGGCGTCAGTCAGCTTCACCTGCTCGCCGATATTTTCGACGACTTCCAGAACTTTGCTTCTTAAAGAAAGATCTTCCTTGTTGAAGGCAACCGTTTCCACTTCGCCGGCGCGGGAAGGATCAGGCTCAGCTTCCGCGAAGACTTTGTGCCTGACGGTCGCCATCTGCGGCCTGGTGTTCTGGCAGCGGATCCTCGCCATAATGTTGCCGCCGAAAGCCGGGCGCGTCTGGATGAGCAGACCGGTCTCGGGATCGATGTGCAGTCCCGTGCAGTCCGCGGTCAAACCGGTCTTGAGCATGACCGCCACACGGGGCATCAGGGCGCGGCCGATGGTGGTGGCGCCGCAGAGGATGATCTCAGGTTTGCGTTCTTTTACCAGGCGGTAAAGGACATTGGAATAAGTGAGGTCGTCGAAATCTTTCAGTTCGGTAGCGGAAACGGAAATGACTTTGTCCGCGCCTTTGGATATGAGCTGTTTTTCTATTTCGGCGTTGCTGCCGTCGTGCAGCACGACAGCCACCACTTTGTTCGGTTTCTGCGTGGACAGTTCCCTGGCCTTCGCCAGAAGCTCAAAACTGACGCCCGCGACCTGGCCCTTCTTCTGTTCCGCGAAGACCCAGATGTCCTTGTAACTGGTCAGATCGTCCTTGGCTTCCATTTCCTCTTTGACGACGGTTATGGCTTCGCAGGGACAGACTGTGGCGCATTTCCCGCAGAATTTGCATTTGGTCTCTTCCACAAAGGCGCAGTTGTCAACCAGACTCAAAGCGCCGAAAGGACACTGGGCGACGCACGCTCCGCATCCCACGCATGTTTCTTTATTGATCTTTATCGGCATGATGACTCCTTACAAAAGCTGGGCTTCTTTCAAAGCGGTGACGAGCGATCTGGCCTGCTCTTCGGGCGCGCCTTCGATTTTCACTCCGCCCTGTCTGGCCTCGGGTGAGAATATCTCGACCACGTTTGTGGGAGAGCCTTTCAATCCGAGCCTTGTGAGGTCGGCTTCGATGTCGGCGGCGGTCATCACTTTTATCTGGGCCCTCTTGGCCGCCATCTTGCCTTTCAAGCTGGCGATCCTGGGCTCGTTGATCTCTTTCACGACGGTCACGACCGCGGGAAGCGTCACTTCCACCACGTCGTAGCCTTCTTCCGTCATGCGTTCTACGACCATCTTTCCGTCCGCGCACTCTCTCACTTTCCTGACGCAGGTGACCTGCGGGATGTCAAGGTTCACGGCGATGCCGGGGCCCACCTGGGCGGTGTCGCCGTCTATTGCCTGCTTGCCGCCTAAGATGAGGTCGTAATCACCAAGTTTGCTGATGGTCTGGGAAAGGGCGTAGGAAGTGGCCAGCGTGTCGGAGCCCGCCACCGCTCTGTCGGAGAGGAGGACGGCCTCGTCGGCGCCCAAACTTATGGCTTCCCTTAAGACCGCTTCCGCCATGGGAGGGCCCATGCAGACGACGGTCACTTTTCCGCCTAATTTTTCTTTCAGTCTGACAGCCTCTTCGAGGGCGTAGGCGTCCAGGGGGTTCATCATGGACTCGACGCCTTCCCTAACGAGGGTCTTCGTCTCAGGGTTGATGCGGACGTTGGCCGCATCGGGGACCTGCTTTATGGTTACGATGATGTTCATAGCTTTTTAAAAGATTATTTTTTAGCGGCCGCTTCCTTGATGAGGCACTGGCCGATTACTTCGCGCTGGATCTGGTTGGTGCCTTCGTAGATCTGGGTGATCTTGGCGTCGCGCATTCTCTTCTCCATCGGGTATTCCTTCATGTAGCCGTAGCCGCCGAAGACCTGGACAGCGTCGGTCGTCACCTGCATGGCGACGTCGGAGGCGTAGCACTTGGCGATGGCGGATTCCTTGGAGCAGTTGCGGTCGCCGGAGTCGATGGAGCGGGCCGTGGCGTAGACCATGGCGCGGGCGGTCTCGACCTTCATGGCCATGTCGGCCAAGAGGAAGCGCAGGCCCTGGTTGCTGATGACGGGCTTGCCGAACTGTTCCCTGGTCCTGGCGTAATCGACGGCGTCCTCAAGAGCGCCGGCGGCGATGCCCAGAGCCTGGGCGGCCACGCCGGGTCGGGACATGTCGAAGGTCTTCATGGCGGACAGGAAGCCGTGGCCTTCCTTGCCGAGGATGGCGGAAGCGGGGATCTTGCAGTCTTCGAAGACCAGCTCATAAGTCGAGGAGGCGCGGATGCCCATCTTGTTTTCCTTCTTGCCGAAAGAGAAGCCCGGCGTGCCCTTGTCGACCAGGAAGGCCGTGGCGCCTCTGGCGCCGCGCGTCTTGTCGGTCATGGCGATGACGGTGTACATCTCGGCCACGTTGCCGTTGGTGATCCACTGCTTGGTGCCGTTCAGGATGTAGTAGTCCCCTTCTTTCCTGGCGGTCGTCTGGATGCCGCCGGCGTTGGAGCCTGCGCAGGCTTCCGTCAGCGCGAAGGCCGCGAGCTTTTCACCGGCCGCTATGGCGGGCAGGTATTTCTGCTTCTGTTCTTCGTTGCCGAAAAGGATAAGCGGGATGGTTCCCAAAGCGGTCGCGGCCAGGCCAAGGGAGATGCCGCCGCAGACTTTGCTGAGCTCTTCCACGGCCACCACCAGGTTCATGATGCCCATCTGTCCTTCCGGGCAGATGCCGCCGTAAGTCTCGGGGATATATACGCCGCAAAGACCGGCTTCCGCGATCTTTTCCTGGACGTCCCAGGCGAATTCGTTCTTTTCGTCGTACTCGGCAGCCACCGGCTTGATGTACTTCTGGGCGACCTCGCGGGCCGTATCCTTTATCATCTGTTCAGTTTCGGTTAGGAAGTAATTCATAATATTTCCTTTTGGTTGTTATTGTTTACTAGTGAATATTATATCAAAAAACCTTTTTCGGGCGGTCAAAAGCCCGGCACGGTGAATTCCGCCCCGTAACGCAGCGCCACCCTTGTCAGGAAAGCCTCTTTGATCTCAGGAGAAAGCGCGCCTGCTTCGTAAGCCTCTATCATTTTTTCCGCCAGTTCTTTTGCCAGCATCAATTCCTGCTTATCCCTGTTGGGATTCGCCAGGTAAAGCGTCGGGTGCCCGGACTGTTTTTCTCCGAAGAACTCGCCCGGCCCTCTCAGTTCCATATCCGCCTCCGCGATCTCGAAGCCGTCGTTCGTCTTCGCCATGACTTCCAGCCGGCGGTTCTCCGTCATGCCGGTAAGCAGAGGCTGGGAAAACTCGTCATCGCCCTTTTCCAACGGAGTATTGTCGACGAGCACGCAGTAGGACTGAAGATTCCCCCGGCCGATGCGGCCCCTGAGCTGGTGAAGCTGGGCCAAGCCGAAGCGCTGGGCGTCCTCTATCACCATGACGCTGGCGTTGGGAACGTCGACGCCGACTTCGATGACGGTCGTGCAGACCAGGACTTTTATCTCCCCTGCCCTAAATTTCCGCATGGTCTCTTCTTTCACTTCCTTTTCCAGCCTTCCGTGCACGATCCCGAGCTTGAGGTCAGGGAAGACTTTCTTCGACAGCACCTCAAACATTTCCGCGGCGGCCTTCGCTTCCCTCTTGTCGCTTTCGTCGATCTGGGGATAGACGATATAGGCCTGGCGCCCGGCCTCCGCTTCTTTCCTGATGAAATTCCAGACGGAGGGCAGTCTTTCCGGCGTCACCACGTAAGTCTTAATGGGGATGCGACCGGCGGGAGGCGCTTTTATGACGGAAATGTCGAGATGCCCGTAAAGCGTCATGGCCAAACTTCTCGGAATGGGGGTGGCCGTCATGATCAGGGTGTCGGGAACGCTTTCGGCTTCCCTCAGCATCGCCCTCTGGGCGACGCCGAACTTGTGCTGCTCGTCGATGACGACCAGGCCGAGGTTGGGAACGGACTCCTTGACGTGCAGGAGCGAATGCGTTCCGACCAGTATGAAATTCTTTTCTTCCTCGAAACGTTTGAGAAGCTCTTTTTTCTCCTTGGCTTTCATGCCGCCGTAAGACAAAAGCACGTCCACGCCGATCAGATCGCACCACTTCTTCAGCGTTTCAAAATGCTGCCTGGCCAGTATCTCGGTCGGCGCCATGATGGCGGCGTTGTAGCCGCTCTCGACCGCCATCAGCATGGCGGTGGCGGCCACGACCGTTTTCCCGCTTCCCACGTCGCCCTGCAGCAGACGGTGCATTGGGCGGCTGGCTAGCATGTCGTTTTTGATCTCGCTTAGAACGCTGAGCTGATCCTTTGTCAGCTTGAAAGGCAGTTTGTTCAAAAAATCGACTATCAGTTTTCCCGGCACGAGATGGTGGGCTTCGTAATTCTCCTTCTGCATGACTTTTTTTGTCAGGACGTTCCCGACCTGCAGGGCGAAGAATTCGTCCACTATGAGGCGGCGGCGCGCTTTCGCGATCTCCTCTTCGCCCGCCTTGTTCGGATCGTGAAGAAGTTTTACGGACTCGGAGATATCTTTAAGCGCGAATTTTCTCAATTCGTCCTCGGGAAGGTATTCCCTGAAACTGGGCAGCGCCTCGGAGATGAGACTGCCCATCACCGTCCTTAAAACGCCCTGCGTCAAACCTTCCGTCGTATGATAGACGGGAAGCTTCTTCCCTTCGTAATTGTCCGGATGGAAATCGTCGTCCAGATATATGACGTCAGGATTCGTCATCTGGAGACATCCGGCAAAAGCGCCGTGGCAGACGCCGTGGAAAAGCACTTTTTTTCCGACTTCGAATTTGTCGGCTATCCAGGGCTGGTTGAACCAGACGCCTTGGGCCGTGCCGCCGGAGTTCTCTATCAGCACCTTGACGAGCTTCAGGCGCTTTTTGAAAGTTTTTTCCGCTTTCACGGAAACGACTTTCCCGTAAACGAGCGCCTCACCGCCTTCCTTTACCTGGTCGGGACGCAGTATCTTCGAATAGTCCTCGTAGCGGTAAGGGAAGAAGGTCAGGGCGTCCCAAAGAGTAGCTACTCCGCAGCGGGATAAAAGCGCCGCGCGGCGGGCTGTCACGCCCTTCACGGTGCCAGTAGGCCTCTGCAGCAGTTCGTACTCTTTTGTTTCGGGCATATCTTAACCCTTGATCTTTACTCTGCGCCCCTTGACCTTGACCGCTCCCGCGGCAAGCATGTTGATGACTTTCGGGAACCAGATGTGCTCCTGTTCCTGGATCCTGGCGTGCAGGGTCTCCGGCGTATCGTCGTCAAACACGTGCACGGCGGCCTGGGCGATTATGGGGCCGCTGTCCATGCCGGCGTCCACGAAATGGATCGTGCAGCCGGCCAGTTTCGCGCCGTAATTAAGAGCCTGCTTCCAGGACTCCAGTCCCGGGAAAGCCGGCAAAAGCGCCGGGTGAATGTTCACGACCTTCATCGGGAAGGCTTCCAGCAATTTCGACTTGATCATGCGCATGAAGCCGGCCAATATGACGTAGTCGACCTCGTTCTCTTTCAGGACCTCGATGTATTTTTCTTCCTGCGGTCCCTCGAGCTTCGTCTTGAAGTCGTCGGCCGGTAGGTACATGGCCTTTATTCCCAATCGCTCGGCTTTTTCAATGATCGGGGCGTCCTTCACGTCGCTGATGACAACGGCGATCTCGGCGCCTTTGATCCTGCCGTCCATGATGCATTTCGCTATCTCTTCAAAATTCGTTCCGTGTCCGGAACCCAAAACGCCAAGTCTTATCATTGGTCTCTCCTTAGAGCGCGCCGAGGTCGGCGAGCGCTTTTCTTACAAGTTCCTCGGTTTCCTTTCTAACGGGGACGAGCGGAAGACGCAGGACGTTTTCGCATTTCCCCAGCATGGCCATCGCGGCTTTCACAGGGCAGGGGTTGGTTTCCGCGAAGAGCGCCTTGCTGAGCGGGAAGAGCAGCTTGTGCAGCCTGCGCCCTTCTTCCATGTCGCCTTTCATGGCGGCGTCGGCAAGCTTGGCCACCAGAT
>DFCM01000120.1:15070-16948 GCA_002366995.1 bacterium UBP3_UBA3054
GGGAACGACGTTGGCCACGACGGAAATGACGCCCACGGCGCCGATCGCCATCAGGGGGAAATTGAGGGAGTCCTCTCCGGACAGGACGTCCAGGTCTGTCAACCTCATGATCTCGGAAGCCTGGTCAACGTTTCCGCTCGCTTCCTTGATGCCGACAATGTTTTCTATCTTACCGAGCTTCGCCACGGTCTCGGGCTTGATGTTGACGCCCGTTCTTCCCGGAACATTGTAGATCACTATGGGAAGCTTCGTGGCGTTAGCTAAGCTCTCGTAATGCGCCAGCATGCCTTCCTGCGTCGGCTTGTTGTAGTAGGGCGTGATGACCAACGCGCCGTCCGCGCCCACGCTCTCGGCGTGTTTTATGAGCCTCAGGGATTCTTCCGTGCAGTTGCTGCCGCAGCCGGCCAGGACCGGGATGCGTTTGTTGACCGCTTTCACGACCGTCGCGATGACTTCGTCATGCTCGTCGTGGCTGAGCGTCGGGGATTCTCCGGTAGTGGCGCAGGGCACGATGGCGTTCGTTCCGGAAGCGATGTGCCACTCCACTAATTCGCGGACAAGTCCATGGTCAATTGAACCGTTCTTCCTGAAAGGCGTGATGAGGGCGACGATCGAGCCCTTGAAAATGCTGCGCATTGCTTTAGTCTTCTCCTTGATGTTTTATATTTTTGTTTGTGTTTTTATTCAGTTTCCCTAAGGCTTCCCTGCCAGCCCATCTTCCCTCTCAGTTTCTGCACGAAGGAATGGTTGTTGCAGGTCAGAAATTTCACTCTTTCCCCCAGCGCGACAGTCACCTTTTCCCCCGAGGAGATGGTGAGCGTCTGTCTGCCGTCCGCCGAGATGTGCACCGGACGCCCAAGCGTAACGTTCTCTATCTCCACCTTCGTGCCCCTTGGAAAAAGCATGGGGCGGTTGGTGAAGGAGTGCGGGCAGACGGGCGTCATCAGGAAGGCCTCGAGCCCCGGATACATGACGGGCCCGCCGGCGGAGAGCGAATAGGCCGTGCTGCCGGTGGCGGTGCTCATGATAAGGCCGTCCAGGCCGTAGGTGGTCAGCGTCTCTCCGTTCACGGAGATCTTAAGCTCGATTATGCGGGCGTCCAGGCCGCGCACGAAAGCGAGGTCGTTCAGCGCGCGCTCTTTCTTTTCCACGCCGCCTTCATTGACGTACGAGGCTTCGATAAGCGAGCGTTCCTCGATCTCGCAGCGCCCTTCCATTATGCAGTCCAGCGTCTGCGCGATCTCGTTTTCCGGGATCTCTGCCAAAAATCCGAAAGATTCTCCCGGGTTGATGCCGAGGATGGGAACGTTAAGATCGGTCATCTCCCTGACCGCGGAAAGGATCGTGCCGTCGCCGCCTATGACGACTAGCCACTGGCAGCGGGAATTCAGTTCGGAGATCGTCGTGCCTTCCCTGCCGATGGCAATGGCGCTCGCCGATTCGAGCAGGAACGGTACGCCCCGCTTTTCCATCTCCGAGATCAGGACCTCCAGGGCCTTCACCGCATGCGGTTTGGTCGTGTTTATGATGACGCCGGGCGTCGTTCCTTTAAGATCGATCTTCATAATTTTCGCGCCGCCAGAAGAAATTCGTGGTTGCCGGCAGGGCCTACGATCGGACTTTCGCATTCCGCTATGATCCCGAAGCCCTGCCCGATAAAAAAGTTCTTTATGTCGTTGAGCGCCTCAAGGCGCGTATTCTCATCTTTCACCACTCCGCCTTTTTTGAGTTTCTCCGGCCCGACCTCGAACTGCGGCTTGACGAGCACCACGGCGAGGCCGTTATCTTTCAGACATTCCTTTATGACGGGGATGATCAGTTTCAAGGAAATGAAGGAAACGTCGGTCACCGCCAGATCCGGAACAAGGGAAAGATCAG
>DFCM01000117.1 GCA_002366995.1 bacterium UBP3_UBA3054
AAGGGCAGGAAAATTACCGATCTTTCCCGCCGCGCCAAATACATCGTGGCGACGCTGGACGACGGCAATTATTTCATCTCCCACCTAAGGATGTCCGGGCACTTTGTGACCATCGACGCCAAGGAGGAAAGGGGCCGCTTCGAGCGGGCCAGGATAACTTTTTCCAACGGGAAGGCCCTCCGCTACGACGACATCAGGAAATTCGGCCGCTTCAACCTCGTAGCTGACAAGGAGGAGATCCTAGGCAAACTTGGCCCGGAGCCCCTGGAAAAAAGCTTCACGCCGAAACTGCTCTTCAGCCTGTTCCCGAAGGACAAAAAGGTCAAGCTCTGCATCAAGGCCTGGCTGCTTGACCAGACGAACGTGGCGGGGCTTGGCAACATCTATGTGGATGAAGCCCTCTGGCTAGCGAAGATCCATCCGGAGCGCCCAGCCGCCAGCATAACCCCAAAAGAAGCCGAAGAGCTCCAAAAGGCCATTCAGGCGGTCCTTAAGAAAGGCATCGCCAATTCCGGCACCTCTCTCGGCCACACCCAGGGCAACTTCATCAGCGCTGATGGAAAACACGGAAACAACGCTGAAACGCTCAACGTCTTTCACCGCCAGGGCAAGCCCTGCCCAAGATGCGGAGCAATCATAGAAAAATCCGTGGTCGCCCAGCGCGGCACTCACATCTGCCCCAAATGTCAGAAGAAATTAGTATAATAGGGCTATGAAGAAATTTCTGTTCATTATGGTTCTGCTGCTTTTGGGCGCCGGCGCGTATTTTTATTTCACCGCCCCGGAGGAAGTGGAACAGATCATAGCCAAGGTTCCCCTGCGAAAAGAGAAAGAGTGGGTCTGCGAAGGCGTTGACCTTCCCTGGTTCCATTCCGTCAAAGGCGAATGGCGCGTCGACATAAGGGAAGCCGAGATAGCCATCATCGGTTCCAAGGACAAGGAATCGCTTAAAACTCTCTCCGCTTACTTCGATATCAAGTCGAAGGAATACCAGGACATGGAGAAAGAGGTCGACGACTGGATCAAGAAGCACACCGTGCACCAGTTCATGGCTTATATCCCGGAACCGCCGGAAGGCACGAACCAATTCTCGACCTACATCTACTACCACAAGACGCAGGACCTGGGACCTTTGCTCTTAAGAAGCGGCTACGCCGTCATCATGGGCGAACTGAAGAAGAATCCGCCTTTCTACCGTTCCTGCCAGAGAATGGCCGTGGAAAGGAAACTGGGTATGTGGAAGTACGCCAAGATGCGGGACGAGGGCATAGAGGTCTACTGCAACCTGGACGTCACGCCTATCCTCAAAGTGCCGAAAGACGGCGCGAAACCTGAGCCCGGCATTCCTCTTTTCCACCGCCGCGACCTCTACATAACGCCCAGGTATTCCAGCAAGGATCTCTTCGACGTTTCCGAATCTTACTCCTTCCTGGTCGAGGCGAGAGGCACGATCATCATCCACGGCGCGCCGGTCGACCACGACATGACCTTGTCCATCTGCCCGAGGGGCAGGCTCGCGAGCTTCGGCACTTTAATGGAATCCTTCCCGCCGCATGACTACAACTGGCACCAGGAGGAGATCTTGATGCGCGGCGGCACGACCAACGAATTCAGGATCACCTACGCGCCCATGGACTTCACGATCGTCTCCCGTCAGGGACTCGACCTGCAGTACCACGGCAACATCATAGAGCAGGTGGATTTCAACCTCGAAAAGGATCACGACAACGTTTACAAGAAGTCCTTCTATATCCCGAGGGATAAGTTCATGGACTTCTTCAGCCTCATGAGCCCAGATCTCTTCTAAGATGACGGTATCTGAAAGGGAAGAGCTTTGGCTTAGGGAATTCGCCGCAAAGAGCGGCGAAGACATTGCCGAACTTTTGAAAAAAAGGGGATCCGGTTATCCTTTGGCTTACCTAATCGGCAGCCAGCCTTTTCACGAGATCGAGCTTAAGATAACGCCGGACGTGCTCGTGCCCAGGCCGGAAACGGAAGAGCTGGTCGAGCGGGTCCTTAAGGAAGCGAAGCCCAAAGGCAAAGGAGTTGACCTTGGCTGCGGCAGCGGAGCGATTGCCCTTGCGCTCGCGCACGCTTTGCCGGGCTGGACCTTCACCGCTACCGACATTTCCCAAAAGGCCCTGGAGCTCGCCAAGGAGAACGCGAAAAAGCTCGGCCTTGACTCCAGGGTGGATTTTCGTCTGGGCTCCTGGTTTGAGGCGCTTACTGATTCTGAGACCTACGATCTTATCGTCACCAATCCTCCTTACGTAGGGGAAATGGAGGAGATAGATGAGGGCGCCTCTTTTGAACCGAAGACCGCTTTGTTCGCTGGGCCGGACGGGCTCGACTGCTACCGCCAGATCCTTGCGAAAGCAAAGGACTATCTTAAGGAGGGCGGACTCTTTTTTGGGGAGTGCGGGCCGTATCACGCGGCAGCCTTGCTTGAATTGGCGAAAGGAAGCGGCCTAGCTTCCCCTGAGATACTTAAGGATTACTCCGGAAGAGACCGTTTCATAAGGGCTCTGAAGGCTTGATTTTTTCTTACCACATCTGTGGTAGAATGGGAACTATGAAAAAAGCCATATTTATTGCCATTGTTTTGCTTTGCGCCCTTTGCGCCTGCCGAAAAGACGGCGGGGAAAAGCCGGTTGCGCCTTCGAGGACCAACACCAATACCCGCGCGGCTAAAAAAGTTCCCAAGAACGGAAAGACAACTCACGTTAATATTGCGAAAAGCATAAGCAGCGATTCGCTGGGATCAGTCACCGGTCTCGTTTACAGAAGCGACTACGCCAAATATGTAGGCCGCCCCTGCTTTGAGATGACTACCGTTTTGGAAAGGCTGAAAAAGGAACCGAAGAACGCGGACCTTTATTTCGCGGTCGCCCTTGATCTCTCCGCCAACTCGTTGGAAAGGGAAGCGAATCTGAAAAAGGCGATCGAGTGCGCTCCCGACGCTCCGTATCCGTACCTTGAGCTTATGGTCTATTACGGATCCTTGGGCGATTTTCCAAAAGCGAAGGCAACTGCGCAGGAGCTGACAGCTTTCCTCGACGACAAGGAATGCGCCAGCAGGGTTGTGAAGCGCTGCAAAAGCTGGCTCAAAGGCTACGCCGTTTACGACGATTCCATGTGCAACGAAAGCACGGTAGGCGTTATGGAAGTTCTGGCGCCGTACAGCCAGGAAATAGCCCGCGCGGTCGTCAAGTATCACGTCATAGTCAAAAACAATTCGAAGGCGCTGAAGCTCGCCAACGAATTCATGAAGCCGGAAAGCGAAGGCGAAAAGCTGGCCTGGATCGAGATCCTGGACTGCGTCGACTCGCCGGAAGCCCAAGCGCTCATCAACGAACTCAATTACGAAGGCGAAAGGGACGACCTTTCCAAAGCCCGCAGCGGCCTTATCAAACTGCAGAGCGGGTACCCATACAGCAACGGCGAATGGTTCGGGTCAGAGCTGCAGGATATTCGCCGCAGGATACTGCTCAATTCCACCAACGTTGACGAGAGGCTGGAAATCGCCGGGGAATACGCGAGCGTAGTGTTGATGTCCACCGACAGAAGCCAGCTCGACGAATACATAGCGACTATCAATCCGCCCGACAGCGACGGCAAAAGAGCCGAGATGAACGTCGTTCTGAACTCCATGAGCAATTACGACATGGACGAGGAAGCTTCCCATTACGCCAATATGCTCTATGTCTCCGCTCCGGCTTCCCAGCAGCCAGCCATCATGGCTTCCATATTGGGCTCAGGACTCAGCGTCGACAACGATATGATAGACGAGGCCGTCAAACTCTATCCCAACGACATCAAGCTTATCACCGCGGCCGGCAATTATTACAAGAACAAAAATGATTTTGAAAAGGCCGCCGCTTTCCACAAGAAACTTTTAGGCCTTGTCAAGACCGATAGGGAGAAGAGCGACGCGGTGCGCCTTTTGGCGGGGGATCTTGCCGCGGTAGGGAACAAGGAGGAGCTTCTTAACCTCTATTCCGATTGTGAGGAAAATGCCAAACTCAACACCGCCGAGGACAAAGTTACGCTCCTTACGATCCAGATGGGAGTATCCGGAACGAACAGCGTCTGGCAGGAAGCGGCGGAGCTTTTCTTAGAGGAAGCCGATCCCAACAACAAGGCGATCCTTCTCGACTTTCTTGTCAAGCCTAACTGGAACACCTTAAAGAACGCCAGGGCGCTCGCGCCGGAAATTGTGGCGAAGGCCATATCCGACCCCGTTTCCCCGGAAATGCAGAAAGTCCTCCTTACGTTCTTCGAGCGTCTTCAGGAGCTGGAGAGCAAACCGGAGATGCTTAGCCTTCTGCACTATTTCCTCGTTAACGGCGTCAAGCCCCCTCATTTTTACAACACGGTCGAGCTTTTCCCGAACATAGAGGAAGCCAGAAGAGAGATCGCAATTTGGCTGACGGAGGCCAAACTTGGGCCTTTGGATCTCATGACTTTCTACGTGAACTCGATCGTTTACCAGCTCGGCTTCGATGAACCGGCTCTGCAGGTCTACAGGACTATGTGGGACAGGACAGCCGACCTTTCTTTCCGTTTGAGAAGCCCTCTTTTCTACTCCTTCTACAACTTCGCCAACAGCGACAAGATCAGCAAGGAATCGAAGGCCGCGGCGCAGCGCTCGCTCTTCGAGGCCTGGTACAAGGATTTCCGGATCTTCTGTGAAAACGACATTCCCTCCAATGTCAGCGACGACCCAGGAAGCAGCATAGAGCAGGCGACGGATCAGGAGAAGCGCGAGATAGTAGAGCTCATAAAAGCCAGGCTCAAGAACGTCGGCACGAACTACACGCTCGTGAACCTTTTCCGAAAACTCGCCAAAGACCTTAAGATGGAGAAGGAATGCGACGACCTTTTGGACAGTCATTTCACCATCGACCATCTCGTCAAGCATCCCGACGAGATCTGGCTCTACGAGAACATTTGCACCGATACCGGAAAAGACTTCGACGTCAAAGCGGTCCTGAGGGCCGTAATGGACAACAAGACCAATCTCACCAACCTCGCCCAGTCCGGACTCATCTACATGATGAGGAGCCACGGTATGTCGAAAGAGGCGGATGAGATAAGCGCTAAGCTCTTAGACGAGCCCAACGCCCCCTGGTTCATAAAGCACAGCGCGCTCTACAACATCAAGAACCAGGAGAAGCGCCTTGAGAAGACCATAGAGGTCGTGGAAGCGATGCCTCCCGGCGAAGGCAAAAACGAACTGTATTTCCAGATCCTGGACAACTGCAAGGGCGACAAGTTCAAAGAGAACTACAAGGAAGCCTTGGAATATTTGCAAAGTTCTAAGAAAGACTACGTCTGGGACAGGCTGCTTATGGAAGCGAGGAACGCTCCCTACGAAGTGGACATGGACGCGCTTTTCGAGAACTATGAGAAATTCTTAAGCGAAGGCCGGAGCAAAGACGAAGTCGAGAAGATGATGCTTGGCACCAGGATGGAATACTACTCCGACATGGGCGATTACACAAAGGCCATAAAAGAGGGCGAGGCGCTCGTGGAAAAAGACCCTGGCAAAGGAGGGCAGCTAGCCAACCTCTACCTGCAGAAAGGCCAGTCCGCCAAAGCCGAGGAAGCTTACAAGGATCTCCTCGACGCCTATGAGAAAGCCTGTCTTGAAGGCGACACCACGCACAAAGACTGGGTCAGCACCGCCATCAACGGCCTAAAATCAATGTGCCAGGAAGGGCAAGCGGAGCTTGACGAATACACCCTGAGAAGAGCTTTCCTGCAAGGCGACAACGTCACGCTCAGCGATTACCGCGAATTCATCGACGCGGGTGACGGCATTCTTTCTCTCGAAACGATGAACGAAACTTTCGAAAAAGCCCTGGAACTCGCGGTAGGGGACAACGACAAAGACGATCTTTTGTCCAACTGGATGGGCAGAGCAAGAGACTACGGCGACACCAACACCTATAAGAAAGTTTTGGCCATGAGCGCGGAGAAAAACCTCTACTCCATGGCCGAATACATCCAGTTCCTGTCAAAGACGGGCGACGACAAGGAAGCCTTCGAAAAAGGCATCGAAGCCTGGGAAAAGAACAAGGACTGCGAGGTCTGGAAGAAACGCCAGCTGGAGACCCCGCTCTTCGAGCTCTGCGTGAAGATGGGCAACAACGACAAGGCCTGGGAGATCCTCTCCGACAAGTGGACCACCGATAAGAAAGATCCTTACATGTATCTTGACCCCGTGGGCATCGTAAGGATGGCGGAAAAGATCGGCAAAGGCAAGGAAGCCATAGAAGGCATGGAGAAATTCCTCTCCGAGACCGGCAACGCCTACTCGAAGCTTTCCAACGCAATGGGAATTTTCAACGCCTACAGGAATATGAAGGACGAGGAAGGAGCCAAGGCTTTCGTTGACCGCTTCCTTGAGACCGCCCCCAAGACTTCCGGCAACCCCGCCCAGAGGCTCGAACTCATCTTCAACTCCTCCAATCCCGAAAAAGGCCTGGAGCTCGTCAAAGAGGCTATGGAAGACAAAAGCGACTACAATCTCGACTACTTCCTGACCAAAGCCAACATGTACTTTGACAAGAACAACGACAGGGACGGCAAGATCGACTTTTTGAAGTCTCTGCCGGACAGCTACGAGCAGCGCTCGCAGCTTGCCAGCGTCTATCAGAATTCCGGCGACGAAAGAGACCGCGAACAGGCCGTCTCGCTCCTGAAAGAGAACATGAGGGACGAGGACGTCGACTCCTACAAGCGGAACAACGCCAGGGACCAGCTGCTTCAGATCGCCCTGAAAGGCGAAAAAGACCAGTACCTCATCAACGAGATCATAAACGACTACACCTCCGACACTACTCTTTCAAAGACTGAGCTCAACCGGGCGCTCGCGGACAT
>DFCM01000132.1 GCA_002366995.1 bacterium UBP3_UBA3054
AGGATCTTTTCGTGCGCACCCCTTTTGTTGGTCGTGTCGCGGTCCATGCGGCCTATCTTCGCTTCCGGGAACATGGCGTGGAGAAGATTCTCAACTCTCTGCGTGCCGTAGCCGGCGGGCTTGAGCTGCGTTCCGCATTCCTGGCATTTGTAGGGCGGAGCGTAATCCTCGGTGTAGCCGCAAAGATGGCATTTCAGCTGGTTGTCCCTTTTGTGGTAGGCCAAAGGAACTGAGCAGCTGGGGCATTTTTTAGTTTCGTAGCATTCCGGGCAGATGAGCCTGGGAACGTAGCCGCGGCGGTTCAAAAACAGAATGGCCTGCTCTCTTTTACCTAGGCATTCCGTCAAAGCGGATTTTAGGGAACGCGAGATGAGCCCGAACTGTGAGGCGACCTGGACTTCCTTGTTGAGATCGACCAGTTCCGTCTTGATGTCGGCTACGGCGCAGACTCTTTTCGTGAGGCTAAGAAGCGTGTATTTGCCAAGCTTGACGTTGCGGATGCTTTCCAGCGAGGGCGTGGCGGAGCCAAGAATGACCGGGCAGTTTTCCAGCTTCGCGCGCATGACGGCCAGGTCCCTGGCGTTGTAGTAGGGCGCCTCGCCGTTCTGCTTGTAGCTGCCCTCGTGCTCCTCGTCCACTATGACGCAGCCGAGGTCGCTTACGGGCGAAAAGATGGCGGAACGAGCGCCCACGACCACTCTCGCGCTGCCTTCCCTGATGCGCCACCACTGGTTGTGGCGCTCCTTGTCGCTCTGGGCGCTGTGAAGCACGGCGACTTTCGAGCCGAAGCGGCCGCGGAAGCGGTCGGCGGTCTGGGGAGTAAGGGCGATCTCGGGGACGAGCACGATAGCCGTCTTGTTGGCTTTGAGGGCTTCCTCGATGATGTGCAGGTAGACTTCCGTCTTGCCGCTGCCTGTGACGCCGTGCAGAAGGAAAGCGGCGAACTCATTGCGCTTCTCCAGAACTTTTTCCACGGCGGTCTTCTGGTCTTCCGTCAGTTCGGGCGGAACATTGGGAAGGGCCGCCTCGTCGTCCCTAAGCGACCAGTGCTGTTCCAAGGCCGTTTCCAAAACGCCCGCTTTTTCCAGCGCCCTTATGGAAGCGAGGTCGCATTCCGACCTTTCTTTCAGCTGCTGAAGAAGAAAGGGCGTCTTCTGGTCGGATGAACCTTTTCTCACGATCAGGCAGCGCAGGATATTGCGCTTTTTCCAGAAACGCTCGGGAGTGTTTTCGTAAAGCTCGTTCAGTTCCTTCAGATCTTTTTTTATCTTGACCACGTGCACCATGCCGCAGTCGGAAGCGCGGTGGCGAACGGGCGCCGGGAGAAAACACCGGAGCGCCTGGCCCAAGCCGCAGAAATAATACTCCGAAACGAAGAGCGCGAGGCGCATCAGGGGCGGCGTGATCATCGGCTTCTTGTCGACCAGGGAAAGGATGTCTTTCAGCTTCACGCCTTCAGGAACGGCGGGGTCTTCATCCACTATGTAGCCGATCCTCTGGGAATGGCCAAGAGGCGCCATGACGCGCGTTCCCATTACGGCGCCGGCTCTCAGATCTTCCGGAACGCTGTAGGTGTAATGAGTGTCGAGGTTGGCCTCGAAGGCTATGGAAACGTAACTTGGCATGCTCGGCTTTTATAATACAAAAAAACGCTCCGCGTTTTTGTCGGTCAATTTTTCCGCTTCCTCTAAGGTCAGGCCTGTCGCTTCCGCGTACGCTTCGGCGACTTCCATCACCTGCGCGGGCCTGACATTGGGAGGCCTTACCTTGTCGGTCCCGATATAGGGGCTGTCGGTCTCGAAAAGAACTCTGTCCCTTGGTACGAAACGGGCCAGGTCGAGAACTTTTTTGGCGTTCGTTCTCGTTAGTGTTCCGGAGAAACTGACGTAGGCGCCAAGCTCGAGGAAAGGCTTGACCTGCTCCCTCGAGCAGGAGCAGCTGTGGAGCAGGAAAGGAACGCCGTACTCCTTAAGAGGCTCCAGAAGGTCGGAATAGGCCTTGCGGCAGTGGATGACTAGTGGTTTATCGTGTTTTTTGGCAAAGGCCGCTTCCCGGGCAAACCAGGCCGTTTGCTGGGGCTTCTGGCTGTCGTTAGGCACGTAATCGAGCCCGACTTCGCCGACGGCGAGGCATTTCGGATGTTTCACGAGCGTTTCCCTGAGCTCCAGATCGTCCCCTTCCGCGATGAAGAGCGGATGGACGCCGATGGCGAAATAAACGAAGGGGTATTTTTCCGCGATGTCCCTTCCCCTTTGCCAAAAGTTTTTGCTGTAGGCCGGAACAAGGAAACTTCTTACGCCGGCGGTTTGAGCCTCATTTATCACGTTGTCCAGATCGCCGTAGATAACTTCGTCAGTCAGATGGGCGTGGACGTCAAACATAGAAAAATTCTTTCCCGTCCTGGGTGCGGGAACGTATTTGGCCTTTCTCTAACAGCTCTTTTATGAGCGCTTCGGTCTTTTCTTTCGGGTATCCTTTGGCCTCGATCAGATCTTCCAGGGACATTACCCTGTGGCTTAGGGTCTCCATTAGCTCTTCCTCGCTGACGGCTCTTTCCTCTTTGAGCGGCGCGGAATGGTAAGAGGCTATGACTTCCGCCTTGGGAATAAAGTAGCGCGCCCACTTTTCCATATCTTCTCTGGGGATAGGCAGGACGTCTTTTTCGGCGGGCGGCCTGACGGCGGTATTGAGCTGGACGCAGTTCACCTTCAGGGAGCGCGACAGGAGAGAAAGCGCGGTCATTTGATCCTCGTTGTCGTTGATGCCGGGAACGAGGAAGATCTCGAGGTCGACTCTCCCCTTTCCGCGGTATTCCTCGCAGAAAGTTTTGAGCCCGTCCAGGTAATCGGCGAAGGGAAGGTCGGGCGCCGGGCGGTTAAGCTTCTTGAAGGTCTTTTCGTCCGCGGCGTCGAGACTCGGCATGACGACGTCAGCCAAGAGCGCCGCTTTCCTCACTTCCTCGAGGTAGAAAAGAGTGCCGTTCGTAATGAGGCAAAGAGGAAGCTTGGTTATCTCCTTGGCGCCTTTTATGATCTCCGTCAGGGACTTGTAGAGCGTAGGTTCGCCGGAGCCGGCGAGCGTTACGATATCGGCTTCGCCGCCTTTGTCCTTCCAGTCTTTCAGTTCGCCCAAGACTTCCTCCACCGGGAAATAGTCTTTCCTTTCGATCGTTTTTACGGTGGTGCGTCCGCACTCGCAGTAAACGCAGTCCAAGCTACAGGTCTTGAAGGGAATGAGGTCTATGCCCAGGGAACGTCCGAGCCTTCTGGAGGCCACGGGCCCGAAGATATGTTTATACTTGCTTGTCATTCAGATACTTCATGACCATTGTGACGTCGTTCCAGACTTTCCTTCTCACTTCCACGGTGTATTCCCTGAGGACGTAGGAGGGATGATACGTCGGCATAACGGGGATCGCCATGCCGTCTATTCTCAAAGTGTGGAAAGCGCCGCGCAAGGCGTTGATGCCGGACTTGGTGTTCAAAAGGTAGCGTGAAGCGAAGGCGCCGAGCGCGATTATGACCTGCGGCCGCACGATCCTTATCTGGCAGGCCAGCATCGGAGTGCAGTTGTCGATCTCGTTGGGCTGGGGATCGCGGTTCATGGGCGGACGGCACTTCAGGACGTTGGCGATGTAGACGCTCTTTCTCGGTATCTTCATGCCTTTTTCGATGATGTCCGTCAGAAGCTCGCCGGCCCTGCCGACGAAAGGTTCGCCCTGCAAGTCTTCGTCTTCCCCGGGCGCCTCGCCGATGAACATGATCTTCGCCTCGGGATCTCCGCTGCCGAAGACCAGGTTGCTCCTTGTTTGGCAGAGGGCGCACTGTCTGCAGCCGAGGGCGTATTCTTTCAAACGTTTCAGCTCTTCCGTTTTGGAACCAGAGCCAATTTTGAAGGGTTCCCTGAATTTATTGAGCGGTTCGCTCTCGACCTTCTTGGCCGGTTTTTTGGCGGCGGCTGTTTTCTTTGCCAGATAAGCCTTGACGTCGCCCGGGTCGGGAGGAAGCGTCTCCGGCGCTATTTTTTCCCAATTGCCGAGCGTTATCTCCTGGCGGAGATAGTCTTTTATAAGGGGTAATAGGGATCCGTTACTCATCTTTTTTCGGCTCTTCCATATCTCCGCGGCGCCTGACGCCCCAGAGTCTGGTGACGTCCAGGACGCCGAATTTCTTAAAGCCAAGGAGTATGACGATCGTCAGCACGACGAGGATTATCCCGGCGTACTGGTTGCTTCTGAGAGATAGAGCCAGAGCCGCCAAGCCTAAGAGCAGGCAGAAGCCGTAAAGCACCAGGACGGTCTCGGGGTGCGTAAGCCCGCTGTACATGATCTTGTGGTGGATGTGCTGAGCGTCGGACTGGAAGGGGTTCTCCCTTCTGACCGTTCTGCGCAGGAAAGCCAGCGTCGTGTCAAGGATGGGAAGGCCCAAGGCGATGATGGGGACCAAGAGAGCGACGCTCGTGGCGCTGATCTGCGAGCTCCTGATGGCCATGCAGGCCACCAGGAAGCCAAGGAAAAGCGCTCCCCCGTCGCCCAAAAAGATCTTGGCGGGATAGAAGTTGTAGCGCAAAAATCCCAGCACGGCGCCCAGG
This sequence comes from bacterium UBP3_UBA3054, assembly GCA_002366995.1. GTDB lineage: Bacteria > Auribacterota > UBA3054 > UBA3054 > UBA3054 > UBA3054. The sequence goes on from DFCM01000132.1 coordinate 4,591, forward strand.
ACGATGGCGCAGACGAC
>DFCM01000009.1 GCA_002366995.1 bacterium UBP3_UBA3054
TCATGAAAAGAGTATTTCTGCTCAGTTTTCTTCTGGCCGTCTGCGCCTTCGCCAGCGTCCCCAAGAACGAAAAGGTTTTAACGGTCGACATGACCTGCGAGCAGCCGCCCACGCTTTCAAGCGGCTACGGCAGCGGCAACATCACGAAACTGCAGGACGAGGATCTGCCCGATCAGGTGAAAGCCCTGCAAGTGGGCGACACGCTCTTTATGAAAACGCCCGACGGCGTCTTCACCGGGCTCTGCACCGTGGCCTACCGCGACATCAACCTGGTGGAAGTCAGGGCGGGTTACTTCCAGCCCCGCAACAACGGCTACAACGAGATCTGGCGCTTCACCTACGACCAGGACCAGATGCTGGGCCAGGCGGACTACACCTACCTCAACCATGAGTACGCGATACTCTACAACCACACGAAAGGTCTGATGTCCCTGCCTCCTGTCAAGAAGACGTTCACCTGCGGCGGCTGCGACGGACCCATCGACGATGTTATCGCCCGTGACGGCGTGAGACAGGTCATGGATAGAATCGAGGCCGAGCAGTATTACACCAACGACTGGCAGTGCGACGAATACGTCACCCAGCACTACATGATCGTCTACACCAAGGAAGCGGTGGCCGAGGCGATGGACCGCGGCGGCATAAACAACGTCATGGCGCAGGGCATCGTTCTGGGAACGCTCATTCTCAGCAACAGCCACGTCAGATCCTGCTTCAACCTCGCGCACTCCCAGCTCGTCGATTATCCCAACCCGGTGGGCGAGATCTGCAATTCCAGCCTGGCCTTAAGCAGCCTGTGCAACTCCAGGAACGGTCTCGAACAGATCGAGCAGCTGAGGGCCCGCTACGGCGCCGACATGTGCTCGATTGCCGTTCTGATGCCGACCTACACCGGATTGGCCTACGTGTCGGGCGGCGTGGCCGGCAGCGAGAGCTCCGCCAATAACTGCATGGACGTGAACTTCGTCAACACCACCGGCTGGATCCACGAGGACGGCCACAACATGGGCGGCCAGCACTACGACGAGACCGGAACGAGCAGCGGCGGACTTTTCAAACACAGCCACGGCTGCCACAACACGCCTCCGGGCGCGCCCATGGAGTACGGCTCGGTCTTGGCCAGATCCAACGGCATCTTCAACTATTTCAGCTCCACCAATATTTTCTATGACGGAGTGCCCATCTCCACGAACCTGAAGTGCCAGGTGGCCCTGACCTGGGAGAAGACGCGCCGCTACGCCTCGCGCTACCGCTCCGTGCCTTACCACGCGGCGGGGGACATGATCCTGCATGAGAGCTTCAATTACCCAATCGGCAGCGGCTTGATGTTCAAGGAAGCCGGCTGCGGTTTCGCGAGCCCCTGGTATTCCTGCCTTTCCAACATTTTCTTCATTCAGGACAGGGATCTCGGCGACGATTCCGCCATGCATGAAGGCGGAAGCCTGAGGATCTGCAACGAGTCTTCCGAAACGGCCACCACCAGGCGTTTCATCAACTGGATGAAATATTCTCCCGCCTCTCTTGACACGCTCGCGGGAAATGACATCTGGCTCTCGGTCTGGGCCGACATGGACGAAGAGGGCGGCTCTTACGGCTACGGCGGTTTCAGGCTCGGCGGATCGTACGAAGCCTTCACTTTCTACAAGGATGGCTCGGTCAACGTGTTCGATTTCGGCACGGGCATCAAGCATAACTTCGGAACGCCGGCGCATTATCTGGCCCGCTGCACGATAACGACCAACGATGCGGGCTACGCTTATACGGACGTTTATCTGTGGGTCAACCCGGATATGAGCGAGGAACCGAAAACGAGCGACTGCGCTTTCCATAAATACGGCTACTCTTACTGGGGTTCCAGCTTCTCGAGTTTGTATCTCTACGCGCCTTCCGGCTTCAAGATGACCTTCGACGAATTCTGCCTGGGCTACACCTTCGATTCGATCAAGAACAGAGCCGTGCCTTACAGCTTCATCTGTATGAACGGGGACGACAAGATCAGGCTGCGCTGGCGCAACACCACGAAAGGGAACGTCTCTTTGTGGCGCAACACAGTGGAAGATCTCGCCACGGCCGTTAAGGTGAGGGAAGGGGACAACACCTTCCAGGCTTACGATGACAACGACTGCGTAGCGGGCCAGGTTTACTACTACTGGCTGACCGGCGATTTCCCGACTCCGGAACCCCGGAAGGGCGTCAGGGGCATCCCCGACGTCAGCGCGGAATGCAACGGCGAATACACGATCGGCCAGGGCCAGGCGGCGCATCTGTCCGCGGAAGGCAGCAAGGGCTATTTCCCGGCCGTGCGCTGGCTCGTGGGAAGCGACACGACGCTTTTCAGCACCAACTTCTATTACTATGATTACAAGGAAGACCAGATCTACTGGCCCGGCGATTATGACGTTGAGGTGAGAGTGACAGACCGTCAGTTCAGGACCTGCATCTGCACCAACTATACGGTGCTGCACGTGACCAACGCCTATCCGCACGTGGCTATCTGGAGCGAGGCGGAGACAAGAATGGTCAACGTTCCGCAGATCTTCAGCGCCGATCCCACCGACCCCGGCATCCACGACTCCCTCGACATCCGCTGGGATTTCGGCGACGGCGGCGGCTATTCCGACTGGACGAACTATTATTTCGCCAGGCACACCTTCGACAGAAGCGGCGATTACACTGTAAAATGCCAGGTCAGGGACAATTACGGCGCCGTGACGGAAACGACTATCACGCATTCCATCGAAGGCGCCTCGCCCCGTCCCGTGGTGCCCTCCGAAATTACGCTGGAAAACTGCCGCAGCGGCGTATTGCTTCTCTCTAACCTTGGCTCCGTGCCCTGCGATTTTGTCATCAACAATTCCTTCGATTCCCTGAAGGTCAGGCCCAGGACCGGGACCATCAATCCCACCGCGAGCGGTTCCGTGCCGGTCGTTCTGCAGATAGATCCTCTGAAGACCGGCGGCATGGCCAAGAACTTCGCCATCAAGGTGGTCATCGATGAGACCGAATATAACGTCACCGTGAAGGCCCCGGCCATCGAGGATCAGATCGTCAATCCCAACGGCCCGTACCTGGCCAACCGCGGCTCCAGACTCAATCTTGACGGCACCGGCACCATGGGCGGCTACCGCTACAGATGGTTCCTGGACGGTGAGCCTATAGACGAGGCCAACGCCAGCTTCATGGACAGCATCATGGCAACAGGGGAGCCGGGCGAGCACACTTTGAAACTCAATTTGGAAAAGGGCACGGGCGCTGTGCTCAACTCCGCCGAAACGACCTTGACCATCAAGGACAACGTTCCCAGCGTCTATCTGGAGGAGACCTCCAGAAATAACCTGACCGTCACGTATCTCCCAGTGGTGGTCCCCTTCGAAAGGGATGATTTCCAGGTCCGCTACAACTGGGACAACGGCGCCGGCTGGACGATCTGGCAGGAGATCGGCGCGATCGAGCACACCTTCGAGAAAGACCGTCCCTATTATGTCCAGTGCCAGATCAGCGACGGAAACGGCACCGTGAACAGCACGGCCTTCTATTTCGACGGCACGCAGCCTCTCTCGCTCGCCGCGACCTTCGACGACGGCACCACGGAAAAGACGGTCACTTCCGGCAAGGACGTGACCATGAAGACCAGTTTCGTCATGGGCAAGCGCGTCCTCTGGCGCCAGGATCCCTTCAACACTACCAGAAACGTCCTGAGGTCCGAAGAGGGCGAAGAAGTGAAGTGCTCCACCGCGGTGCCCGGCGTCTATTATTTCGCCGCCTACGCCGCCAGCGACTCGGCCTTGAGCGCTCCCAAGATCCTGAAATTGACAGTGGAAAAAGCCGAGCCCGCGCCTCCCGAGAACTATTCCATCGGCGGCGTGGTCACGACCAACACATATTTCGGCAGCGGATATCTGGGCGGCGCGGTCATCAGGGCCGTGGGCGACAACTTCGCCTTCTCGGTCTCCAACAAGGCGGACGGCACCTTCATTTTCGACGCGGTGCCCGCCGGCATTGTCAGGCTGAGCCTCTCCCACGACGGCTACGAAGGCCGCGTAGCGGAGGTCGCCCTGACCAACGGTCCGGCCAGCGTGGTCTTCGAGACGCCGGCCACTTCCAGCCACGGCTTCATCTACGCCAACGTCTCGGATATCAATTCCGGCTTCCCGCTGGTTGGCGGCGTGGGTCAGATCGCGAACTTCCAGAGCCTCGTCACCGCCCAGGGCCGCACCACGGCCTTCACTCTGCCTTACGGCGATTACTACATGACCATAAGGTATGAGGACAGGGAGCAGTACGTGACCAACGTCACGGTCTCTTCCGGCACGCCCACCATCCCCGTGAAGATGACGGGATATACGCCTTACATCTCCGGCTCGCTGTACGGGACCGGCACGGAGATCGTGACCAACGCGCAGTTGCAGGTCGTGAACCACAAGACCCAGAACATCGTCCAGCGCCACAATATGAACGGTTTCCCGTTCTTCGACATCTATCTCGGCGAGGGCCAGACGACGGTCTTGAGGATCAAGCCCGCGGAATACGACAACCAGAACTTCACTTTCACGCCGGAATGCTCCTTCTACAAGGACTTCGTCCTGACGCCTGAACCGGCTTTCTTGTCGCTCATTATTTTGGCGCTCCTTGCTTTTGCGCGCCGTAACCGTTAATCATTGAGGAATATTTATGGCTCTTTCCGCAATTGCCGCTTACAATGGCGACCTTAAGTGCACCGCCACTTTGGCGGGCGCCCAGACTTCCATCGAGACCGACGCCAAGGGCACTCCCGGCGTCTTCTCTCCGACCGACGTGCTCTCCGCCGCCCTGGCGACCTGCACGGCCAGCATGATCGGCTTCGTGGCCGCCCAGCAGAATATCGACATGACCGGCCTTTCGGTGGAAGTAGGGAAAGAAATGCAGCAGTCTCCGGCCTCCGTGAAGACTTTCAAGGTGAAAGTCATTTTCCCCAAGGTCGCTCTGGAAGACTCCATGAAGAAAAGGCTGGAGGGCGCGGCCAAGGCCTGCCCGGTCAAAAACAGCCTTAATCCGTCCATCGAAATAGTGACCGAGTTTGTCTACTAAATTTTCAGATCGTCTTCAAGTTCTGCGCCCGCTCTGCGCGGGCGCAGCGCTCTTTTTTCTCATCCTCTCCCAGTTAGTTTTCCGTCTGCAGTACGGGCCGGGGGGAGCGCTTGCTTCCGCGGATTCCGCGAAATATGTCCGCATCGCTCTGGAGGGCGGCTTGCCTCATACGCCGCTTTTCCCTCTGTACACGCTGCTGCTTCGCGTCTTTTCACATCTGAATTTCCTCTACGAACCGGGTGCTAATCTTTCCCTGCTTTCCGCACTGCTCGTGTCGCTGGGCCTGGTATTCCTTTGGGACGCGCTGAGCCGCCGCTTCAAGGATAGGTTCTTCACTTTCTTCGCGGTCTTGGCGGTGAGCTTTCTGCCTTTTCTTGTCACGGCCGCGACGGAAGTGACGCCTGTTTCCTTGTCGTTTTGCCTTTTCTTTTTCGCCTACGCCGTCTTTGTCAACGAATCTGTCCCGCTTTATTTGAAGTTTATTCCCTGCGGCCTTCTGGCTTTCCACGACCCTCTGGCGCTCTGGTTCTTCGCGCTGCTTTTTCCTTTCGCCGCTCTTTTCTTTTTCAAGGACGGGAAAGGCAAGGCGTTTCTTGCCGGATCGGCTTTGGGGTTAGCTTGCGGTCTCCTTCCGTATCTTTACGCCGTCGCTTCCTTCCAGAGAGGGGAGAGCTGCGAATATCTGAGAAGCGAGGACTTTTGGAAGAGTCTTTTCTGCGCGATCCTGAACGGTCAATTCTGGAGCAACTACTTCGTGCAGCCGCTTTCCGGTTACGGAGCAAGCTTTGTTGATTTCTTCCGCGCCTTTTTCCTTTTCTCCGCGCTCAGCCTTTTCATTATTCCCATTCTGCTTCTGGGCCTTTTCTTCAGGAAGACAAAAACGTTCGCCACGCTCGAAAACACGACGGTCATTGCCGCGCTCATGGCGACCTTGCTCTTTTGCGTTCCAAGCTTCCACTTTTACATCGCGCAGTGGTTCTGGCTGGTCAACGCCTATATCGCGGTCTTTTTGGCCTGCGCTTTCGTTTACATTTCCAAGGCGAAGGAAATGCGCCTTCTGCTCTGCCCTCTGCTTTTCATCGGCATCCTTGTCATGGCTGTCCACAGTTTCGACCGCGTCCCCGCAAGAAGGAGCTCTTTCGAGGCGGCGAAACTCGCCCAGGCTTTCGGAGCGCTTCCGCATGACAGCGTGCTGGTGACCGGCGACGTTTACACCGACGGGGAGTATTTGCGCTATCATGTCGCCGCGCACCCGAAACTAGTTGCCAAAAATGTCGCGGTCATGGATGAAGTCGTCCCTGGCAAAAGAAACTTATTCATTTCGCCGGTCGTGAAAGGTTTCCTTGAGGAGCAGGGCGTGCCTTTCCATCTTGTCAGTGACGTCGACGGCCTGGCCGTTTACGAACTGGGGGAGAAGCCGGATAGTGAAAAGTAAGCGTTGTCTTTTCGATCTTCTCCTGCTTTTGCTCCTCGCCGCCGCGGCCTACGTTTCCTCTTTCAAGGGAACCTGGCAGTTCGACGATTTCAGGTGCATAGTCGACAACGAGGCCATAAGAAGCGGTTCTCTCTTGAAACTCTGGCGCTTTTCGCCCGGGCGTTTCCTGGCCTTCCTGACCTTCTGGGCCAATTATCAATCCTGCGCGCTCGATATCTTCTGGTACCACCTTGTCAATCTCTTCATCCATGTCCTGAACTGCTTTCTCTTCTATTGGTTCCTTCTGCTTTTGCAGGAATCTCACGGAGTTAACGAGGGGAAACGGTTTCCGGCCTTCATGTGCGCCGCGCTGTTTTTGGTCCATCCCGTGCAGACGCAGGCGGTGACCTACATCGTCCAGAGGTTGGAACTGCTGTGCTTCACTTTCATAGCGGCGCACCTGATCTTTCTTCTGCTGGCTCTTAGAAACAAGCTCTTTTACATTCCGGCGGTCCTGGTCCTCATAGCCGGGCTATTCTGCAAGGAGAACATGGCGGTGGCTCCGCTCATCGCGCTCTTGGGATACTTCGTTTTCGCGTCCGCAGACCTGAAGCCTTTTATCGCCAAAAATAAAAAATACCTTGCGCTGGCGGCGGCTGCCTTCGCCGTCCTCTGTCTTGTTGTTCTGCGTTTCGCCGGGGTCTGGAAGGGGACAAGTTTCGACTTTTCGCCGCTGCAAAGGCTCTACGCCGATACGCCCGATATAACGGCTTATTTCGCCACGCAGTTCAAAGTCTGGGCCGTCTATCTCAGACTGTGCTTCTGGCCCTTCGGACTGAGGCTGGAGTACGACGTGCCTTTGGAAGGCTTCGCTTCGCCTTGGGTGATATTGGCGATATTGTTCTGGCTGGCGTTGGCGGTCTTCTCTTGGATCAACCGGAAAAGGTGGCCGTACCTCGCGTTCGGGCTGGGCTTTTTCGCGCTTGCCCTGGCGCCGGCGGCTACGCTCATTCCCAACGGGCTTTACGAGCACCGTCTTTACTGCGCGCTGCCCGGGATACTGATCGCCGTCGTCTTCACGCTCTTTCCGAAAAAGAATCTCTACAACGCGGTCTTTCTGATCGCTGTCATTCTGCTCTTCGTTTCCTTGTCCTTCAGGCGCAACTTCTACTGGAGCGACGCGGAGCTGATCTGGCGGGACAATCTGCGGTATTCGCCGGAAAACTTCAGGGTGAACGCCAATGTCGGCCAGGCGCTTATGGGAAAGGAACGCTATCTTGAGGCCCTGCCGTATCTCAAAAAAGCCATCGAACTGCGTCCCCAGACCGTCGAGGCTCACTATAACCTGGCCTGCTGTCTGGCCGGGATGGGGGATCTCAAAGGCGCGAGGGAAGAACTTTTGACCGCTAAAAAGCTGAAGAGCAAGCTTCCGGAAGTGAAACGCCTCGTCGACGAGGCCCTGAAAGAAATAGATCAGGCCCTGGGCGAATAGAGGGCGAAAGTCCTTTTTACCATTTCTTCCGCGGAGAAATCGGAAATGGCCCTTTCTCTCCCGGCTTTTCCGAGCCGCAGCCTCCTTTCAGGATCGCCGTGGAGGGCCTTCACGGCCTCATTTAGGGCCCTGACGTCGCCGGGGGGTACAACTATCCCTGTTTTGCCGTCCTGATTGACGTAGGGGACGCCGGAGGGCAGATCGGCGCTGATGACCGCCTTGCCGGCCTGGAAGGCTTCCAGCTGCACGATACCGAAGGCTTCGCTCCGGAAAGTGGAGGGCAGGACGAAGAATTCGCAGTCCGCGTAATACTGAAGCAGCTCGCTTTGGGAAACGTGGCCGGGGAACTTCACGCGGTCATCGATGCCCAGGTCCGCCGCGAGTTTTTTTAGCTTTCCTTCCAGCGGGCCGCAGCCCACGATCACAAGGTCGAGGTCAGGGACGTCGGCAACGGCCTTTATGAGAACGTCGAAGCCCTTGTAATAAACGAGCTGGCCGACCGAGAGAACAAAGGGGCGCTCCTGCTTTTGGGGAGCGGGGAAATCAATGGCGGGAAGGCCGTAGTGTATGACTTCCAGCTTTTCTTCCGGCAGTTTGGAAAGGAAGGGCGAATACCTGATGTGGTTGGGAGTGGCGACGATTATCTTTTCGGCGCTTTCAAGGGTGGAACGGTGGAAGGGCGCGTACAGTTTCAGAAGAAATTTCTGCCTGATGATGTCGGAATGATAGGAGATGAAGAGGCGCCCCGGCCTCCCGGCCATTTTCCAGGCCGTTTCCGCCCAGGGGTTGGGAAGATGGATGTGGACGATGTCGGGCTTCAGCTCTTTCAGTTTTTTGGGAAGCCCGAAAAGGAAATCCGTGCTGTTGAGATGAAGGCTCCTGGCCAGCCTTATGACGCGCACGCCGCAAATCTCTTCCTCAACCGTCTCGCATTTGTCGTTGCTGACCAGAACGGTTAGGTCGCAAAGAGGGGACAACCCTTCCGAAAGAGTTTTGAGATAGGTCTCGATGCCCCTTTGATAAGGCCAGTAATATTTCCCGACGTGGACGACGCGCATAGAAAAAAGCCCCTTTTGAAGGGGCTTTTCTTTTTTTTAGAAGGTTATCTGTGAGACCGCGTTGTGGAAGGTCGTGCCCTTCAGAAGCTTTCTTCTCAGATATTCCCTGACGTCGGGCGTCGCCCAGGCGTAGGTCGAGGTAGCGGTGGACTGGATGTTCTGCTCGCTGATCCTAGAATTGGCCTTCAGGTCGTAAACGAAGACGGAGACGTTGACGTTGCCTTCGATCGTGCACCATTCGACGAAGTTCGCGTTGGCGCCAAGACCTTTGGCGTAGCACTCGTTGATATGGAAGACGAGAAGGTAGTCGTAGTTGAACTCGTCGGCTTCAGCCCTGTCTTTGACAGTGACAACGCGCTTGAAGATGGAGTATCCTCTCAGGCGGTTGAAGATTGCTTCGGCGAAAGCCTCGTTGGTGTTGTCCTGGAAGACCTGGCCGTCGTCGTTGACGTAAGGATGATCTAGCACGGTCACCTCGCCGCTGCCGTAGATGAAGCGGGGGAGCCACCAGCGGTGGTAAGTCTCGGAAAGCTCTTCATAGTTGTCGGTCGGCTCGCCGTAGGCCATGATGCACATCGTCTTGCCCTCGAAGGCGCCGTTGTTCAGGGCCAGCGGCTGAGGATACGTCACCTCGCTGGTCGCGCAGCCAAACATTAGGAAAGTAAGAGCGGAAAGTACGGATAGTAAAGCAAACTTGCGCATTTTAAATCTCCTTACTAGTCAATGGTTGGGAAAGCGGGAAGGTTGTTGAGCATTTCGGCTTCGCTTTGCGGTGCCGCGCCGGGCAGCGTTCCGTCCGGGGCGATGTCAAGTCCGGTGGAGCCGCCGCGTCCGTAATCCGGGACGGGGACGGTGCCGCTCTGCGGGGCGGTCGGCATCGTGGATTCCATGATGCCGTTCACGGTGTTGTTCAGCTGCTCATCCTGGGAAAGCGGAGAACCGAAGTCGGTCGGGATCAGGGTGATTACGACGCGGCGGTTCAGGCGCTGGCCGTCGGCGGTGGCGTTGCTCGCGACAGGCCTGTTGGCGGAATAGCCGGAAATGGCCATGCGTTTCGGATCGACGCCGCCCTGCTTTTCGAGGAAGTGCAGGACCGCCAGGCTTCTGGCCGCCGAGAGTTCCCAGTTGGACATGAAGTTGGAGCCTTCCGGCAGTTCATTGCTGTCCGTGTGGCCTTCGATGGCCACCAGGAAGTTGGGATATTCGGAATTGACGACGCGGCCGACTTCTTCCAGCACGGGATAGACGGCTTCCCTTAGCTGCGCTCTGCCTTCGTCGAAGAGGACTTCGGAGAGCATCGTGATCTGAGTCGTGCCTTCCTTGGTCGTCTCGACCTGAACGTAGCGTCCGTCAGCCTGGATGTTGTTGGCCAGAACGTAGCTCTTGGCCACGATCTCTTCGTATTTGGCGGCCATCATCTTGGTCCTGGCTTCCATCTTCGCCAGCTGTTTCTCATATTTGGCGACCACCTTGGTGGAGACTTTGGCTTCGCCGCTGTACTTGTCTACGTCCGCGTAGTCTTCGAGCATGCGCGCACGGTGGATCTCGTAGGCTTCGCCGGCGATCGCGCCGGTCAGAAGGCCTGCGCCCGCGCCAGCGCCCGCGCCGATGGCGACGCCGACGCCTCCGCCGGCCGCGCCGATGCCGGCGCCCATGCCGCCTCCGATTAGACCGCCTATTAGACCGCCGCGCTGCATGGCGGTACAGGCGCTAAGCATAAGTGCCAGGATAGCTATTGTGGTAAGGGAAGATCTTTTCATTCAGAGACCTCGCTTGTTTTTAACGTGGACGCTCCGTCCTCCTTCTGTTCATCGCCTTTCTTCAGGAATCCGAAGATCGCGAAGCAGCCGATGAGAAGGATCAGGAACGCTATGGTTAATATGTTGAAATATTTGTCGATAAACGCTTTTATTTTTTCGCCGAAGATCCTGATCAGTCCCGCGACCAGGAAGAAGCGGGCCGAGCGGCTGACGGCCGAGGCGATTATGAAAGGCCAGAAGGCCATTCCGAACACGCCTGAGGCGATGGTGAAGATCTTGTAGGGGATGGGCGTGAAACCGGCGGCGAAGACGCACCAGAAGCTGTATTTCAGATACAGCTGCTCGACCGTCGCGAAACCTTCGGGCGTGAAGCCCGGAACGTAGGTGAAGAAGAAATCCTTCGTCACGCTCCAAAGAAAGGCGCCGATAACGTAGCCCAAGACTCCGCCAAGCACCGACGAGACGGAACACCAGAGCGCGTACCAGAGGGCGCGCTTCGGCTTCGCCAGCGACATGGCGATCAACAGAGGATCGGGCGGTATGGGAAAGAACGATGATTCTGAAAAGGAGAGCAGGTTGAGAGCAAGGAGCGCATACGGCGAAGGCGCGCATCTCATGACCCAGTCGTAGATCTTGCGCAGGAAGCCCATTTACTCTTTCTTTTCAAAAACCGCTATGGGATTGACGCGAAAACGGAAAGTCATCTCCTGGTCGCCCATCTTGAGACTGAGAAGCGAATTGAGCCTGGTCAGAAGGAGCTGGTAGGGGATCTTGACTTCCTCGTCCTTGACTTTTATTCCGATGCTGGCCTGTCCGAGAAGGTCCCTGGATTCGTAGACCGTTTCCAAAAGTTTGCTGAAACGTTTGATCTGGTCGGCCAGTTCCGGGGTGAAGGAATAAGTTTTGCCGCATTCCTTGCAGGTCAGCGGCGTGTCGGGGTTGAGGTCGAGAAGGGAGAATTCCACGGCGTGGCCGCAGCCTACGCAGTTGAGCTCGATTCTCTGGGCGTCAGTTATTTTTTCCGTGTTCATGTGTTCCTATTTTGTTTTATAGTAGATTATACCATTTTGTTCTTTTTTGTGGGAGGCAAAAAAAAGACACCCTCTCGGGTGTCTTAAATTTTGGCGCTCCATAGGAGAATCGAACTCCTGTTTTGTGGATGAGAACCACATGTCCTAGGCCACTAGACGAAAGGAGCAAAGTTTTATTATTCCTCGCTGATGGCGCCGGCAGGGCAGACGCTGGCGCAGAGGCCGCAGGACACGCACTTAGCCGGGTCGATCTGGTACTGGCCTTCGCCTTCCGCGATGGCGCCCTGGGGGCATTCGGAAGCGCAAGCGCCGCAGGAAAGACATTCTGAGCTGATCTTGTAAGCCATAATTTCTCCTACAAATGGGGTTAAAAGTAAGGTTAAGGAAATGGTATCAGAAAAGCGGTCAAAAGTAAAGACTCAGGGTCTTTTCGTAGACGGCGCGCGTTTCTTTGGCGCACTGCCCCCAGGAGAAAAGCTTCGCCCTTTCCGCGGCGGATTTGGAAAGATCCTCCCTGAGAGCGTCGTTTTGGAAAACGTCCAGCAGCGCCTTGGTCCACAGCGGCTCCTCGTCGCAGGGCAAAAGCAGTCCGGCGTCTCCTACCACTTCGGGAAGCGAAGTCGAGTCGGACGTGATGACGGGAGTCCCTTCGCCCATCGCCTCAAGGACCGGGAGCCCGAAGCCTTCGTATTTCGAGGGGAAGAGGAAAGCCAGGGCGTTCCTGTAATAGTGCGGAAGATCCGGCAGGGGAACGTAGCCTTTTACTATGACGGAATCGCCGAGCCCTTTATCCCTGATCGTCGCGAAGATCTCGTCGGAGAGCCAGGTGGGGGAACCGGCCAGGACCAGTTTCGGAAGATCTTTTTCCTTCGCCTTCGCTTCGGCGTAGGCTCTCAGAAGCATGGGGATGTTCTTCCTCGGCTCCAGGTTGCCAAGGTAGAGGAAATATTTCTCCGGCAGTTTCTCCGTGAAATTGGGATTTTCTTTCGTGAACTCGAGCCCGCCAAGGTAGATCGTCGTCACTTTTTCGGGCGGGACGTCGTAAAGCTCCGTCAGCTCCTTTTTCGAGAAATCGCTGATGGTGATGAAATGGCTGGCGTTCGCGAGACGCTTTTTAAAGTAGCTTTCGAAATACGCGCGGCGGTCTTTGGGATGCGTTTCGGGATACCTTATGAGAGACATGTCGAAGACCGTAACTATCTGCGGACCATTGTACGGCAGGGGAACGTAATTCAGCTCGTGGTAAATGTCCGCATTCTGCTTTCCCGCGCCGAGCCTGAAAAACATTTCCTTGATCGGCTGGGTGATGCGGTAGGGCTTCGGGAAGCACTTCTTCAGGGCTTTCCTTAAGCCGGCGTCGAAAGCGGGAGCGTTGTCCAATATCTCCTTGGAAAAGCGGCGTCCGTAGAAATAGACGTGCTCGTCAAGGGGATAGTCCCTGGACATCGCTTTCAGAAGATTCAGGGTGTAATAGCCGACGCCCGATTTGGGGGCCAAAAGGGGGAATGCGTCGAAGAGAACGCGCATATCACTGCGGAAGTTCCAGCTCGAAATTGCTCATTTCCTTCAGAGTCTCGTCCAGTTCCTCTTCGCCGACCTTATCGCCGAAGATGGTCTCCTTGGGGACTTCGATCTCTTTCTTGACTTCCTCTTTCACTTCCTCGACGGGAGCTACGACCTCTTCCTCACCCTCGGTCTCCTCGGGCTCGCTTTCCTCGATCTCTATGTCTTCTTCCGAAGGCAGAGTCTGCTTTTCGTGGAAAGTTATCTTTCCGATGAAGGCGCCGACGTTGTAAGTCTGGTTGGTGAGGTTGGGATAGAATTCGGCGGGAACGAAGGTCTGGCTGTTCCTGATCTCAATGACGATGTAGTCCTGTTCCTGGAAGAGGGATCTGATCTGGCTTGTGCGGCCAAGGTCGTATTCCAGCGTCTTCAGGCAGCTGTTGGTGAAAGTGAACTTCATGGCCGGTTCGCTCTCGATGAGGACCTCGACGTCGACGGGGAACTCGGGCGAGAGTTTCGGATGGGCGCAGGCGGTCTCCATCCTGATGACGCGTTTGCCTTTCTCAGGCTTCACGATCATGAAGGAGGTCTTGTCGCTCCAGCGGCCTATGTTGTTGTAATTGAAGCCGAGCTCGCGCTTGGCGTACAGTTTTTCGGCCTCTTCCTCGGAAAGGTCCGCGCCCCTTATGCTTTCGAGTCTGGTGATGGCTGCGTCAAGAGAACGTTTCTCGTTGTGGTGGGAGACGATCTTCGGCCAGAAGACGGCGACCGCGCCCAAAAGCACAAGGATGAGAAGCAGAACGTAAAGGACCTTGAAAGTCGGCTGGTAGTCGCGGTTGGTCGTAGCGGCGTTCACCATGATAAGGCCGCAGAGGAACCAGTAGAGCGCGGCGATCTGGTATTGCGCGAAGGAATTCTCAAACAGGCAGCCGAAGACCAGGAAGGTGAACATCCAGGCCAGGACTCGGGAAGTCCTCGGCGAGATGGTGTGGTCCACGTTGCTGAAGGCCACGCTGATCGTGATGACAGTGATAATGAGAAGGGCGGCGAAGCCGAAGATGCCCTGGTCGACCAGCGCCTGCAGGAAAATGTTGCCGGCGCCGTTCCTGGATTCCTTGACGTACTTGGGCTGGTACTGGCGGTAGAAGCGCTTGAAGTTGTTGGGGCCGCAGCCTAAGGCAAGGTAATCCCAGTTGCCGTTCCTGGGCTTGAAGAAATTGAAGACGGTGATCCAGTCGGCGGACTTGTGGTTCGTCTTGGCGTAGAGCTTGGCTTCGAGATCCTTGCCTTTAACGGACGCGACGTCGGGATCCTCCTCGAAGAGCGACTGCTTGAAGCTGTCGATCTGGTTGGCTATGGAAGTGGAAAGACTGTTGTGGAAAAGGCCGAGAGGCTTGCCGCTAGGATTGTCGACGTCCTTGCTGGCGCTGAAATTGCCGTTCTTGGAACTGTTCTTGGTAGAGAGAAGCTCAGCCTTGTCTACGTTCAGGTAAGAGCCGATCGCGAAAACGGTGAAGCCGATGAGCAGAACGCCTACGAAAGCCGGGGGAATGATCTTGCCGCCGCGGAAGGCCTTTATCAAAGTGGCGACGAAGAAGATCAGAAGGGCAAGGCCCGCGAAGAGCAGAATGACCTTGGAGCCGGCCAGGAAAATGCCGAGCAAAAAGAGCAGTATGACGACTACGCCGCAGAAGGCCGGCACGATGCCCGCGAAGAGCAGTCCGAGGCCGATGGGCAGCAGGGCGAACAAAAAGACGCCCCAGGAGTTCGGTTCAACGAACGTAGCATGTATTTCCCTGGTGTAGCGGTAGACGTAGTTGGAGAAACCGGTCAGCGAGAGGCGCTGGACGACGCCGACCAATACGGAGGCGACGCCGATGGAGAGCAGCAAGCCAAGATAGAACTTGATGTGCTTTTCGCTCCAGACCTCGTTGATGACGACCGTGTAGAGGGCGATGAGCTCGATGACCATCGTGGCGTTTCTCAGGGCCTGCAGATGCTGCGCTTCCATTTTCCTGAAGAAAGGATAGGGGAAGGAGCAGAAAGCGTGCTGGATCTTTCCAAGGAAGCCTGGCATGAAAATGTTGTCAAGGGCGATGGCGGCGTAGATGCCGGAAATGACCGCGGTGAGCCCGAAGATGAAGATCGGGAAGTTCATCTGCCTGGCGGTCCTGGCCCTGTTGACCTCAAAGTCGAGCTCGGGGTTGCCGAAGAAGCGCGTCAGCGCCCAGGCGGCGAAGAGGCCCAAAAGAACGCATTCGTAGGGGACCTTGGCCAGCTGGAAGAATTTCATCGACTGACCGACCGGGACGGCGCTGGACAGGAAAGTCTCGAAACCGAGCTTCGAGCAGACCAGGTACAGCATGTGGTCGAAGATCGCCGTGTTTCCGAAGAAGAATATGAAGATGACCGTCAGGGCCAGGGCGAAGCGCAGGTGTATTAGGCCAATCACCAGCGTAAGGCACATTACCGTGAGCGGGATGTAATTGGCGACGACCCTGAAGGAAGCGGGGTCGGTGAAGGTCCAGAGAGAGGAACCGAAGTAAACGCAGAACGCCAGAGCGATGAGAAGGAATATGTTACGCATCTTGAGAGCCCTTAATTAATTATTTACAATGTTTATCTTATTCATTTTATCAAAAGCCTCCTACCTCTGTAAAGCCCGTTTGACACGCGGAATGCATTCGTCGATTATGAAGCTGCGGTCGTCCTTGTGCATCGTTAAAGCGGTCGCGGGCAAATAGATAACAGCGTAGAGCGCGCCGGCCAGGATCAGCTGGAAGGCCCAGTGGCAAAAGAGCCTGGTGTCGGGGAGGATGGAGTTTACGTAGTTGAAGGCGAAGTAAGCCAATACCCCGCAAAGAGCGGCCGTAAGGGAGATCGTCACGGTCGAAAGGGAGAACGGCTGTGATTTTACAAAGATAGCCGTGCAGACTACCGCCAGGGCGTTCCTTATGGTGATGGCCGCCAGCGTCGCGATAGCCGCGCCGACCATGGCGTAAGGCGGGATCAAAAGGAGGTTCAGAAGGACGTTGGCGAAGACCGCCAGGATGTTGATGTAAAGGATCATCCTGGAATAGCCGGACATTATCATCATCGTCCCGGAATGCCCGGCCAGTGTGCTGACGATCTGGGCGCAGACCAGCACTCTGAGCGTCGAAATAAGCATCTGGTCGGGGCTCAGGTGGAAAACGGAAAGGATCTGGGCGGGGAAGAGCAGCATCATGCCAGCCGCGGGGAGCGTTACGTAAAGCATCCAGCGCGTGACCGTCTTGTAGAGCTCGTTCATGCGGCGGTAATCCTTTTCCTTGCTGATCTTGGCGATCATGGGCGCGAAAAGCGAGGAATAGGCCAGAAGGATGTTGGCTATTATGAGCGTCGAGATGCCGGCGGCGTTGTACTGCGAGACGTAGTTCTCGGCGTTGTGGAAGTAGCCGAGCATCATGATGTCGCACTTCTTCATGAAGACAAGAATGGCGGCCTGCAGCACCAAGGGCACCGAGAAGAAGAAAAGCGCCCTGCGGTCGTAGATCGGCGAAACGCCTTCCAGTTTCGGCGCGGCTTTGACAAAGCATTTCGCTGAGATCAAAAACGAGAGGAGATTGACGAGCACCATGCCGCAGGCCAACCCCATGATGCGGTTCTCGCTGGGAGGCAGGAAGCCTACCAGGATCACGACCATGAGCCAGCCGAATTTCTGGCAGAGCGTCTCGATCCAGACGGAGTGCCTGATGTCGTTCAGAGCTCTCAGGACGGCGAGCGAGATGGTCGTCAGCGCGATCGGTATGAGATACAGGGAGAGCGAGCGCAGGACCTTGCAGAGGGTGTGCGTGGCTTCCTGGCCCTTCAGATAGTGGCTGGCGATGTGCGGCGCCAAAAAGAAGACGCAGGCTATCATGACGACGGACGCGGCCAGCGAGAGCTGGAAGGCGCCCTTGATGACGCCCTTGATGCGTCCCCAGTCCTTGTCCACCCAGTGGACGCCGATGAAACGCTGGACGCCGTCGGAAAGGCCGAGTCTCGCGAAAGGCTCGAGGATCGCGAAGAAGGAGAAGGCGATGATCCAGATGTTGAGTTCGGAAGAGGCCTGGGAGTGGTCGAAGCGCCAGTAGAGAATGACGTTCGTAAGCAGTCCCATCACGGTTGACAGGACGTACCCGAACATCGAGAAGCCGGCTCCCAGAGCCACGGTCTTTTTTTCCTGGACGTATTGCTGCATTTAGTCTTCCGATTTCAAAACTTCTATGAAGGCTTTCTGGGGAATGAAGACTTTGCCGATCTGCTTCATTTTCTTCTTGCCTTCCTTCTGCTTTTCAAGCAGTTTGCGTTTCCTGGTTATGTCGCCGCCGTAGCACTTGGCCAGAACGTCTTTTCTCAGGGCGTTGATGGTCTCCCTGGCGATGACCTTGCCGCCGACCGCCGCCTGGATCGCGACGGCGAACTGCTGGCGGGGCAGCACTTCCTTCAGTCTCTCGGCCAGCAGGCGGCCCTTGGGATAAGCCCTGTCCTTGTGCACGATCATCGAGAAGGCGTCCACGGGCTCGCCGTTCAGGAGAAGGTCGAGCTTGACCAGTTCGCCCTCCCTGAAGCCGATGGGTTCGTAATCCATGCTGCCGTAGCCGCTCGTCATGTTCTTGATCTTGTCGTAGAAGTCCGTGATGATCTCGTTAAGCGGCATGTCGAAGTGGAGAACGCAGCGCATGGGGTCCAGCGATTCCGTGCCTTTCATTTCGCCGCGGCGGTCGAGGGCCAGCTGCATGATGGTCCCGATGCGGTCGGTCGGCGTGATGATGTTGACCGCCACAAAGGGCTCCTCGGCCTTCAGTATCTCGCTGGGATCGGGGAAGCGCAAGGGATTGTCTATCTCGAGCACGGTGCCGTCCTTTTTCGTGATGCGGTAGATCACGCTGGGCGTCGTGGCGATCAGGTTCATGTTGAACTCTCTGTCCAGCCTCTCCTGGATGACGTCCATGTGCAGGAGACCCAGGAAACCGCAGCGGAAGCCGAAGCCCAAGGCGATGGAGGTCTCCGGCTCATAGGTAAAGGAGGCGTCGTTCAGCCTCAGCCTTTCCAGCGCTTTCTTGAAATCCTCGTAATCGCTGGTGTCCACCGGATAGAAGCCCGAGAAGAGCATGGGCTTGAATTCCTTGAAACCGGGCAAAGGTTCGGGCGCCGGATCGTCGGCGATCGTAACGGTGTCGCCGACCCTGACGTGCGAGGCGTCCCTTATTAGCGCCGTGAAGTAACCGACTTCGCCGGGCTTGATCTCGTCGACCGCTTTCATGTGCGGCGTGAAGGTGCCGGCCTCGATCACTTCGTACTCCAGCCCGTTCGACATGAAGCGGACTTTCGTGCCTTTCTTGATCCCGCCGGAAAAGACGCGGCCGTAGACGATGACGCCCCTGTAGGGATCGTAGACGGAGTCGAAGATGAGCCATCTGAGCTTGTCGTCTTCCGGCTCTTTCGGCGGGGGAACGTCCTTTATGATGTGCTCCAATAGCGTTTCCAGACCTTCGCCGGTCTTGCTGCTGACTTTCAGTATCTCGTCTTTGGTCCCGCCGATCAGGTCTATTATCTGCTGCGAGCAGTAGTCGACGTCGGCTGAGGGAAGATCGATCTTGTTGAGGACCGGAATGATGTTCAGGTCGTGCTCGAGCGCCATCCTGACGTTGGCGACGGTCTGGGCCTGCACGCCCTGGGAGGCGTCGACGAGCAGTATCGCGCCCTCGCAGGCGGCGAGGCTTCTCGAGACTTCGTAGGAAAAGTCCACGTGCCCCGGAGTGTCGATGAGATTCAGTATGTAAGTTTGTCCGTCCGGGGCGGTGTAATTGAGCCTCACCGGATGGGATTTTATCGTGATGCCTCTTTCCCTTTCGAGATCCATGTCGTCAAGGGCCTGGTCGACCATCTCCCTTTTGGCGACCGCGCCAGTCAGTTCCAAAAAGCGGTCGGAAAGGGTAGTCTTGCCGTGGTCGATGTGGGCTATGATGCAAAAGTTGCGAATGTTCGAGAGCATAATCGTCAGAGTAGTTTCTTCAAAAGTTCTTTCACCGAGCTTTCAATTTTCTGCATGAGGTCGCCGCTTTCGTTTTCGCCTAGGAATCTTTTGGCGGCCGAACCGAGCTTGTCATTGTAAAAGTCTGTCACCACCTGCAGCACGCGGTCCTCGAAGAGCGCTTTCTTTTCGGGGCTCAAGTCCAGCGTGGCTTTGGGGGAGCGGATGCTGCCGGTCAGTTTGATCGGGATCTCGATCGCGCCGTCCTGGATGAACAGGGAAGCGAGCGGCTGTTTGGCATACTGATTGGAGAGCGCCTTGTTTAGCCTCATCTGGAGCCTGTAATCCATTTCGCCCATAAGCGAACAGCTTCCGCTGGCCTTTATCTCGCCCATGTTTCCGTTCAGAGTCGTGGCGGGGGAGATGATCCTGCCGTCCTTGATCGTGAAGCTGGCGGAGTAGTTTCTCAGTTTCTCCTTCCCGAGCGACTGCATGATCTGCTGAAGGAAGGGGAGTTCCTCCTTGGCCTGGGCAATGGTAGCGCCTGCGCCCAGAAGGCGCTGCAGCAAAACAGGGACTTTGCCTTCCTGCCAGTCGCGGTCGGTAAAGTAGCTGAGGTTGACGTTTTTGGCGCTGATCCTGCCCTTGCCGTAAAGCTTCGAAAGCGTTTCCTCGCCGCCGTCGAAGAGCGCGGCGAGGCTGCCGTTCGTTAGGGTGAGGTCGCACGTCAGGGAGCAGACGCCGCCGGGCATCCTGCCGCTGCATTTGAAATGCTCGAGCATGTCGCTCATGGAGACGTCGCTCAGGTCTATCTTGGTTTCGAGAAGGCTAGCTCCCTTTTTGAGGGCGCGCTCCCTGGAATTGATCGTCGCCTTGCCCTGCCAGAAACTGGAAGTAAGGGAAAGGCTGGAAAGATGGTCGTTCAGAGCGTTGAAAGAAAGCTTGGCCCCTTCCAGTTCGATTCCCCAGAGCCTCCCTGTTTTGAAGGTCAGGTCTCCTTTGGTAAGAAGCTTTCCGCTTTCGTTGGGATTGCCTTCCAAGCGGCAGTCGAGCGAATCAAAATGCGAGACGCGGTGCTGCAGTCCGCAGAGCTGGGCGAGCTCCTTGGTGAAGTTGCCGCTGCCGTTAAGAAGGAAGGTCAGGCCGTCACGTGTCTTCAGGATGCTGCCGGTTGAAAGGAATCTGTCCGCCATGAAGGATATGCCGTTCAGCTCCACCTTCTCCCTGTCGATGATGCAGTCGCAGTCCAGGGTGAAAGGCACGTCGGAGACGTCCTCCACGATCCTGCCGTCCAGGATCGTCTTGGCGGCGGAGCGTTTGTGCCCTGTGAAGCTCAGGCTGTCCAGGAAAAGTGTTTTCGAAGAACGGTCATAGCGTCCCCTCGTGGTGAGCGCGCTTTCGCTGAGCGCCGGGCAGTCCACGTCGCAGCTTACGTTGAAATTAAGGCAGCCGTTTTTCTTTTTGGCGTCGAAGCGGATCCTCTGGAAATAAGCCGGGCGTGACTCGTCTTCCCAGAACTGGAGTTCGCTGACGTTGAGATACGGTACGGCGGAGAGGAATGTTTTGACTCTTTCCCTGGCCCTGACCCATTCCATCGTGCGAACGCTTCCTTTCTCCATGCCGAAGAAGGGCGAAAAGATCTGGTGCGGCCACATCTCGAAATGGATGTAGTCCAGGCACATTACGGCTTTCCCGTCGCTCTTGGCCTCGTAGAGGTCGAGCGCCGGTATGTCGACCTTGAAGCGTCCCGTCCAGGACGAGAGCTTAAGGTCGACAACGTCCGCCCGGCATCCGCATGCTTTCGAGATCTTCCTGGCGACGTGGTCGCGGAAGACGAAGTTGTTGGCAAAAAGCGGCGGAAGGATGGCGAAAGCCAGATACAGCCCGGGTATCACCAGAAGATATCGCCAGGAGAATCTCATCCCTGCAGTTCTTCCTCTTCGGTTCTCGTTACGGCGATGGCCAGTTCGTCAAGCTGCTCGGGGCTGACGGTGGAGGGCGCGTCGGACATGAGGTCGGTGGCCTTCAGGGTCTTCGGGAAGGCGATGACGTCCCTGATGTTGTTGCGGCCGGTCAGAAGCATGGTCAGTCTGTCGAGGCCGAAGGCGACGCCGGCGTGCGGCGGGGCGCCGTATTTGAGCGCGTTGATGAAGAAGCCGAAGCGGTCCTCGATCTGCTGGGGCTCAAGCTTCAGAAGCCTGAAGATGCGGTCCTGCAGCTTGGAGTCGTGGATACGGACGGAGCCGGAGCCGACTTCGTAGCCGTTGATGACGAGGTCGTAGCTGTTGCTCCTGACATGCCCGGGGTCGGATTCCAGAATGTCGAAGTCTTCCGAATTGGGAGAGGTGAAGGGATGGTGCTCAGAGACCCAGCGTCCTTCCTCCTCGCTGTACTGGAAGAGCGGGAAGTCCGTGATCCAAGTGAAGGCGAAAGTGTTTTCCGGAATGAGCTTCAGTTCCTGGCCGAGCTGCAGTCTCACGGCGCCCAGGCCTTTGCAGGCGGTGAGAGCCGGTCCGGCGGAAAGGATCAAGAGGTCGCCCTCGGCGGGAGACATCTGTTTTTCAAGCGCGGCCCATTCCTCGTCGGTCAGGCCTTTCATGGGGGACTTGCGTCCTTCCGCTTCGTATTTGACGTAGAAGATGCCTTTGGCCTTTTCTTTCTTGGCGACTTCGTTCAGTTCGTCGAGCCTGCGGCGGGGGAGAGAGGCGCCGCCTTCTACCTTGATGCATCTTACGCTGCCGGCTTCTTCCAGGGCGGAAGCGAACGGCGGGAAGGCGCAGCCTTTGAAGATATCCGTAACGTTCCGGATGACCATTCCGAAGCGCAGGTCAGGCTTGTCGGAGCCGTAGCCGTCCATGGCGTCCTGCCAGGTCATGTGCGGGAAGGGCGTTTCGATATCGTAGCCGGCGGTCTTGAAGGCCGTCTTCATAATGGCTTCGCCGACCTCGAAGACATCCTCTTTCTCGGCGAAAGACATCTCAAGGTCGATTTGGGTGAACTCAGGCTGGCGCTCGGCCCTCAGGTCCTCGTCCCTGAAGCAGCGGGTGATCTGGAAGTATTTGTCCATGCCGGCCACCATGAGAAGCTGCTTTAAGAGCTGCGGGCTCTGCGGCAGGGCGTAGAATTTGCCGTGGTGCACTCTGCTTGGCACAAGGTAGTCCCTGGCGCCTTCCGGCGTAGACTTGGAAAGCACGGGCGTTTCTATTTCCCAGAATCCCAGGGAATCGAGGCAGTTTCTAACGGCCAGGGCGACCTTGTGGCGCAGCCCAAGGGCTTTCTGAAGATGCGCTCTTCTCAGGTCGAGGTAGCGGTAGCGCAGTCTCAAATCGTCGGTGGGGTCTTCGTTTTCCAAATGAAAAGGCGGAGTCTCGGCGGTGTTGAAAACTTTGATGGAGGAGGCTAGGACTTCTATTTCGCCGGTCGGCAGGTCCTTGTTGATCTGGTCGCCGCGCGAACGTACTACTCCGTTCACGCAGATGACGTATTCGCCCCTGATGTCTTTGGCGACTTCATAGGCTTCGGGAGCGGCGGCCGGATCGAAGACGATCTGCGTTATGCCTTCCCTGTCCCTGAGATCGACGAATATGAGGTTTCCCAAGGCCCTGCGGCGTCTCACCCAGCCGCAAAGCGTAACATCCTTTCCCTGGTCCGCGCCTCTAAGGGCGTTGCAGGAATGCGTTCTTTTCATTTGACTTCCTTAATGCTTATTGATTTTTATCCAAACGGCTGCCGGGGAAAAGCTGCCTGGCCAAGGCCACGTCGCCTTCCGGAGCGGTCTTCTTTTGGGGTTCTTTAGTTTCTTTTTCTTTTTCCAAAGTCACGGAGCCTTTCTCAAGCTCCTCCAGTTTGGCGAATATCATGTCCGCGCTGATGCGCGACCTTATGTGGATGAGCTTAAGGACGGCCAGCTCCAGAATGGTCTGCTTCGCTTCGGTAGCGGAAAGCTTCGGCAGGATCTGCAACAGTTCGTCGATCGCCGAAGTGATCTGGCTGATCGTGTAACCCTCGCAGGCTTTCCTTAATTCCGCCAGGTATTCCGGGCTTTCCTCCAGGAGGCTGCCGGGTTCCCTCGTCACTTTGAGGACGGCCAGGTTGCGGAAGAACTGCACGAGGCCAAGAATGAACTGTTCGGCGTCGCGCCCGCCCTCCATGACTTTGCCGACGCATCTCAAGGCGTCTTCATAGTCGGCTTTGACGATGGCGTCGGAAAGCTCCGTTATGATCTCGCGGTTGGTCAGGCCAAGAAGCGCCGCCACGTCTTTTTCCGTCACGTTTTCGCCGCCCCAGGCCAGGACCTGGTCGAAGACCGAGAGCGCGTCGCGCATGCTGCCGTTGCCGGCCCTGGCGACCGCCGCGATTGCGGAAGGCGTGGCTTTCAGGCCCTCCTTTTCCGCCATCATGGAAAGGTAATTGTTCAGCGTGTTCCAATCCATGCGGTGCAGCTCGAATTTCTGCACGCGGGACATGATGGTGGGCGGGATCTTCTGCGGGTCCGTCGTGGCGAAGAAGAACTTCACGTGCGCCGGCGGTTCCTCAAGCGTTTTCAAAAGCGCGTTGAAGGCCTCCTTTGTCAGCATGTGGACTTCGTCGATGATGTAGATCTTGTAGCGGCTGGAAACAGGCGCGATCGAAACGGTGTCCCTGATCTGCCTGATGTTGTCTATCGTGCGGTTGCTGGCGCCGTCGATCTCGATGACGTCGAGCGAGCTGCCGTCTTTGATGGCCTGGCAGCTGGCGCACTCGCAGCAGGGCTCTGTCACGGGTCCGTCGCTAGATTGGCAGTTCAGGGCCTTGGCAAGGATGCGCGCGATGGTCGTCTTACCCGTTCCGCGGGTGCCTATGAAGAGGTACCCCTGGCCGACGCGCTTTTGGCTGATGGCGTTCTGCAGCGTGGTGACGATGTGATCCTGTCCCACGACTTCAGAGAAGCGTTGCGGCCTCCAGCGTCTGGCCAAGACCTGATAGTTGGTGCTTTCTGACATTATTCTTCTTCGGTTTCAGTTTCGGGCTCGGGTTCTTCTTCGGTTTCTGCTTCCTCTTCGGCTTCCTCTTCTTCCACAACGATCTCGATCACTTCTTCGTTATCTTCGAAAGGATTGTTGAGAGTCGCGATGTCGTTCACAAAATCGACTTTGTCTTCCACGATGTCAGTGGTGTCGGTGATGTCGTAATCCTCGTCAACGAAAGCTCCCAGCGTGAAGGTGTCAAAAAGACCTTTCACGGCCATGCAGGGAGTGAAGACCGCGCCGCAGACGGCGCCGACGACGGTGCCGGCCACAACGGTCAGGGGAGTGATGGCCATGCCGCCGTAGCTCTGCGTGGCGGGGATCATTCCGCAGCCGGCTCCCAGCCCGGTGAAGGCCAAAGGAACGCCCAGGGAAGCCAGGATCTCAGCGGGACCGGCCAGGTAAGTGTCGGAGAAAGGATTTTCCTCCTCCTCTTCTTCCTCTTCGGCTTCGTCAGCGGGAGCGGCTTCTTCGCCGACCTCGACGATCTCGACCACGCCGACCTCTATGGCGTCGGTGTCGGCTTTCTCAGTCAGATACTCGGGAGCGACGGAGACTTCTTTGAATTCGATCTTCGCGTTCGTTTCTTCGCCGAACAAAAAGAGCGGGAAGAGCAGTAAGAAGGGGATAAGTTTTTTCATCTTGGACTCCTTATTTTGATTGTTCGTTTAATGCTTTGAGCTGCTCGGCGGCATCCTCGGAATTTTCTCCGTGGGGGGCGAGCGAGAGATATTTTTCGAAATCCTTCACGGCGGATTTGTTGCGCTTCAGATAGCGGTTGACCACGCCGCGCAGATAGTAGACGTCGGCGTAATCGGGGTTGAGCTCTATGGCGCGGTTCAGCTGCTTCAGGGACGATTCGGGTTTCCCGGCGCCCAGGTAGAGGATCGCGATGTTGTAGCGGAAAACGGGATTGTCCTTGTCGCAGTCGATGGCGGAAAGATAATTGTTGATGGCGTATTTTGTTTCGCCCGCCAGCTGGTAGGCGCTGCCCAAGAGAGCGAAGGCCCTGGGATGGACTATGTGCCATTTGGGCATGTTTTCCGACATAAGGTTGATGACGTATTCGTGGTCGCCGGTCTCGCCAAGGTAGGCCGAGGCGTAGTTGATCATCACTCTCTGTTTGTTTCCCGCTTTCGTCATGGCGTCGCCCCAGAGCGTCAGTTCGCTTCTCCAGTCCTTGCTCCGCTGGAAAGTCGCCACGGAGTAGACCAGAAGCGCCGCGGGGAGCAGCACTCTCACGGCGTAGGTGAAGGCTTTGGGCAGATTCTCGCACATGATCCTGACAAGATCGGCGCTAAGCCAGATCAAGCCGGCCACGGAAAGGTACATCCTGTGCTCGAAGCAAAGGTCGAGGGTGGGAATGAATGAGCTCTGCGGCAGAAGCGGGAAGACGAAGAAGAAAAAGCCCCAGCTCGAAAGGGGATATTTGTGCCTCACCTTGTAGAGGACTATGCAGCAGGCGATGAGAATGGCGGCGGGAACGATCCACTGCCAGCTAAGGAAGCCGGTGCAGAGCGGAATATCGTGGTCGATGCAAAGGAGGCCGGGCATGAAGAAAAGCGCCACGTAGTAGAGGATCACGAAAGGCTGCGTCAAAAAGTACGTGAGCCTGGACAATCCCTCCACGTTGTAGTCGATGTGCCTCATGCCGCCCACGCTCTCAAGCGAGCCCCTGATCAGTTCGGGGTCCCATTTGTTCAGATGGCAGAAGACCACGGCGGGAAGCACCAGGAAGAGGAAGACGATCCCCAAAAGTTCCAGGACAAGATACTTTTTCTGGTGCGACTTCAGGTACTTCAATTCCGGGCTGGCTTCGAAGAGCCAGAGCAAAACGATGCAGGCCACGGGCGCCGTGACGATCGTCTCCTTGCAGAAGAGGCCTATGACGAAGGAGACTATCGCGCAGGGAATGGCTATTGCTTTGCGCCAGTGCGCGAAATAGGCCCTCGTCACGAAGTAGAGCGTCAGGAAGTAGAAGAAGGCCGAGAAAAGCGTGAAACGCTGCCCTATGTAGATGACCGGCATGGTCTGCAGCGGCATCAGCGCGAAGAAAAAAGCGACGAGCGCAGCAGCGAGATGCGTTCCCGTATCGGCTTTGTCCAGTTTGTCCCTCAGCCTCAGGGGAAGCAGAAGCGGGATCGTTATGAGATAGACGAGCCAGGCGTTCAGGGCGTGCAGGAGGAAGTTGAAGAGATGCAGCGAAACAAGTTGGGCGCTCTCCGGCGCGAAAATTTTGCCGATAAAATCCGTCACCGCCGGCCTGAGGCTTACCCAGTAGGATAGGAACACCAGCCATCTGGTCGGATACTTCTTGATGAGCGGAACGAGCGGGGCATCGACCAGGTCGTTCGCGACGATGGTCTCAAAATCATCCAGATGATACGACGAGTCTATGCTGGGATAGTAGGCTAGAAGTATCGCTGCCAGAAGGAGCGGGAAGATGAGATATTTTATGGCTTTTGTCATTTTTTAGAACGTTAGCTTTTCGCCGGGTTTGAGCGTTTTCTCGATGTGCTGCGCTTCGGGAGTCGCGAAATCGATAGTCACCTTCACTCCGCCTTCGACGGGAGTAAGGAAAATATCGAAATTGAAGGGCCCGATGTGGAAATTGGTGAGGCCGTAGCGTGATCCTTCCTTCCAGCTCGTGGGGACCGTCGGGCTGATCTCAATGCTGGGATAGTCCGTCTCGAGTTCCCTGATGCCGAAGATGTTCCTGATGACCATGGTGGGAAGCGTGGCGCCCCAGCCGTAGTGCTCGGCGCCGCATTCCCAAACAGGATCGGGCACAAGCGGCCAGAATTCCGAAGCCTGGCCCGGCATCTTGTAGCGGAAGCAATTGGGGAAGGTCGTTTTGTGGCGGCTGGCCAGAGGACGCACTTCCCGGCTGGTCTCCCTCGCGTAGACGCGGTCGCCTGTGGCCAGAAGGAGGTCGCTGACCATTTCCGTCTGGTTGGCGCGCCTGGCCGCTTCGGTGAAGGGGAACTGGAAGGAGGGCCATTCCAGCATCAGCTTCGGATTCTCGATGAAATACTTGAAGCTTGAGCGCATCTCGTCTATCTGCTCGGGCAGAGCGACGCCGACAGTGATGGGAAGCAGCATCATGACGTCGTAGTAATCCTTCAGGACGATGGGCTTGTTGCTGCGGGCGTCGAAATCCCTGAACCAGCCCTCAAAGAACATCTCGCGGGTGCGTTTGATGCGTTCTTTCGCCATATCCTGCCAATAGGGGATGTCGTTCTCAAGGCCGAGCTGTTTGGCGAAGACCGCCATGGACTCCATGGCGTGGGCCATGACAGCCTCGACGTCCACGGTGCGGACGAAGTCGACGACGTCGGATTCGTTGCAGCCGTCGAAGGTGAAGCGCTTGCTTCCGTCCTGGCCGGATTCCCAGGAGTTGTTGCAGTGGAACCAGCCCTCGGCGTCCGTCCTGTTCTCAAGCCACCAGCTGATGAAGGCCCTTAAGTAGGGGTAGAGTTTCCTGAGCCAGGAAAGGTCGTGTTCGCGGAAAAAGATCGAGCGGATGACGTAGAAGGGAAGGCCCCAGACCGGGGATGTCCCGCACTCGGAACCGCCGGCGCCGATCATGTTCATGGATCCGTCTTCCCTCGAGCAGGGAACGTTCGGCATGGGCGCGTCCTTGAAGCAGCCGTAGATGACTTCCTTGGCCGTCTCGGGATCGGCGTAGGAGAAGCACATCATGTCGAGGTGCGTTTCGCCAAGCACGCAGCGGGGAGAGAAGATCTGCATGGCGTCCCAGGGCGTCGTGTAGATGCCCACGGGCGGCCTGACGGTCATCCTCAGCGTTTCCCAGTCCTGGACCCAGCCCTGTTTCCAACTGTCGCTCCAGTCTCCTTCCAGGATAGGCGTGCGGGAATAGAATTCCTCGTCCTCCGCCATCTTTTTATGCTTGATGTTGTCGTAGTCAAGTTTAATTTTGCAGAACCTGCGCCAGGCGTAAGCCTCGTTCCTTTCCCTGACAAGGTAAAAATGCCCAACCCTGGAGGATTTTCCGTCAAGGGTGAAGCTGTAGTCGGAGAAGGATTCCGCACCGGCTATTTCGCTGAACTCTTTGGTGCCGTAGCCAAGGTCGTTCAGCTCGTCGCCGACCCACTGCGAGGGATCGTCGTCTTCCTTGTAGAATTTCAGCCCGGTTCTCAGGGGCGCGTCGTCGGCGCCCATGATGAAGACGGCGCCGCCTTCCCAGATCTTGTTTATCCAGGCTTTCTTTTCGGAAACGTAGCGGCTGACCAAACCCGAGCTGCCCCACCAGTGCTTCTCGACGAAGCCGTAGAGATTGGAGACTCTGAGCGTCACTTTCTGCTCCTCGAAGAGCTCGTTTTTGATCTCGAAATCGCAGGCGATCGTCTCTTCGTCGGCCAATAGATAGGTGACGGAAAAGCTCAGGCCGTGGCCTTCCCAGTCGTAGCTCATTAAGTTTTTGCTGTGGATCTTCGAGCAGACTTTCTGGGCCTTCGCTTCCTCCATATTGGAGATCCTGACCTTATCCGTGATAAGGGAGAGCCTCAAAAAGGAAAGATAGTTGTTGAAGCTTGGGCAGACGCCGCTGGCGTACGTCCAGGGCAGCGAGCGTTTCCAGAAGCCGAAACCCATGGGAGGAACGGACCTGACGACGCCGGAGATGTGCAGATGCGCGGTGTGCGCCGGGTTGTCAAGGTAGCCGAAAGGCGTGAATTCGTATTGGGGAGCTTTCATAAAGGCACTCGTTACTTTTTCAAAGCGGCGATGATTTCGATCTCAACGGCCACGCCTTTGGGAAGGTTGGCCACTTCCACGCAGCTTCTGGCCGGCGCGGTGTCGCTGGGGAAGCATTCCCCGTAGACGGCGTTGACAGAAGCGAAATCGTTGATGTCGGACAGGAAGACGGTGGTCTTCACCACATCCTCGAAGCTTAAGCCGGCGTTCTCAAGTATGGCGCCGAGATTTTTGAGCGACTGCCTGGCCTGGTCGGCGGCCGGGCCTTTCACCAGTTCGCCGGTCTCCGGGACGATGGGGATCTGGCCGGACACGAAAAGGAAGCCGTTGGCTTCAACGGACTGGTTGTAGGGGCCGATAGGGGACGGGGCTTTCTCTGTGTTGAGGATCTTTTTGCTCATTTTTAATTCCTTAATTAAAATTTTATCTCAGGAAGCATTCGTACGCGGGATTGTTTTTCTCAATGGTGTAGGGATATCCGAGGTTCTTCAGGACTTCGTCCAGCTGCCCTTTCTCTTCAGGCGGCACCATCAGTCCCATGAAGATCCTGCCTATGCTGGCGCCCAGGTTGCGGTAATGGAACATCGTGATGTCCCACTTGCTGCCCATGGCGTCCAGGAAGGTCTTCAGCGTTCCGGCCCTTTCCGGGAACTCGAACAGGAAGAGCGTCTCCTCGCCCTTCAAATTGGCGTGCCCGCCCACCATGTACCTGACGTGCGTCATGGCGAGCAGGTTCCCTGTCAGGTCGCAGATCTCGTAGCCCAGATCGTTCAGTTTGGCGTAAAGCGTTTCGCGCCTCTGCCCGGGGGCAAGCCTGATGCCGACGAAGACGTAAGCCTTCGTGTCGTCGGAATGGCGGTAGTTGAACTCCGTCACGTCGTGGCCGTCTATTGCGGCGGCGAAGGCGCGGAAAGAGCCCGGCTGCTCTTTCAGTTTGGCGGAGAAGAGTATTTCGCCTTCCGCCATCTCGGCCAGCTGGGAAATGACTCTCAGCCTTTCGAAATTGATGTTGGCGCCGGACAATACGGTGGCGAAGACTTTGCCCTTAACGTTGTTTTCGCGGATGTATTTCTTAATGCCCGCCAATCCGACGGATCCGGAAGTCTCGGAAATGGCCCTGGTGTCGTTGAAGATGTCGCGGGTGGCCGCGCAGATCTCTTCTGTGGTGACGGTGATGCAGCCGTCGAGGCTGTCTTTGAGGATCTCGAAGGGAAGCGCTCCCAGCTGCTTGACCGCGACGCCCTCGGCGAAAAGGTCGACCTTGTCCAGGACGACGCGCTCGCCTTTGTCCATGGCGGCCTTGCAGCAGGCGCAACCCTCGGGCTCGACAGCGAAGACTTTCACTTCCGGGCGGAAAGTTTTGATGTAGCTCGCCATGCCGGAAATAAGGCCGCCGCCGCCCACCGGGATGAAGACGGCGTCGAGTTGCTCGGGATTCTGCCTGAGGAGCTCCATGGCGATGGTGCCCTGGCCGGCGATGACGTCCTGGTCGTCGTAAGGATGGATGAAGCTCAGGCCTTTCTCTTTCGCCAGATCGAGCGCGTAGGCGCAGGCCTCGTCGAAGTTGTCGCCGTAGACAATGACTTCGGCGCCCAATCTTCGGACGTTGTTGATCTTTATGCTGGCCGTCGGCTTCGGCATGACGATCGTCGCCTTGCAGCCGTATCTGGAGGCCGCCAGGGCCACGCCCTGGGCGTGGTTGCCGGCGCTTGCCGCGATGACGCCTCTCTCAAGCTCTTCTTTTTTGAGGGAGTGGATCTTCTGGTAGGCGCCCCTCAGCTTGAAAGAGAAAACTTCCTGCTGGTCTTCGCGTTTCAGAAGAATGGTGTTGTTAAGTTTGGCGCTCAAAATGGACATCTTGTCCAGGGGCGACTCTTTCGCGACTTCATAGACGGGAGTCGAGATGATCTTTTTAACGATTTCAGAAAACATTTCTATATCCTTTTCAACCAATTTGTGTAAAGCTCAAGCCAACCGTCCGTGGCCTTCCCGCAGGGCCTGGAGCCGAAGCCGTGCCCGCCTTCAGGGAAGAGATGCGCCTCCAGGGGAAGCTTTCTTTTCAGAAGCGCCTTTTCGTATGCCGTGTAGCTCGGGAAGTAGGGGTCGTTGGAAGCCTGCAGCAGGAAGGTCGGGGGATGATCTTTCTTAAGCGGGAAGCGCGGCTTCTCCTCAAGATAGGCCGGATAGATGAGGCCCAGGCTGTCGGGGCGGGCGCTTTCCCTGTCGATCTCGTCAACGGGCTCGTAAAGCTTTTTCCCGTAGCTTCCGGCGGCGAACGCGGACAAGTGGCCGCCCGCCGAAAAGCCCATGATGCCGATCGAATCCTTTTTGACGCCGAATTTGCCGGCGAAGTGACGCAGGTATCTTATGGCGCGGACAGCGTCGCAGAGCGCAGCCTCGCGCTGTTTGGGCACGCGGTACTTCAAAACGAAGGCCGCGATACCGTGCTTCGACAAATATTCCGCTATCTCAAGCCCTTCGTAATCCAGGGCCAGAACGTCGTAGGCTCCGCCCGGGCAGACTATGACGGCCTTAGATGGGGCTTTCGTGCCCTCGGCCGGGTAGGGGACGAGCGCGGGATAGTTGACGCCGGTTATGAGCGTGATAGGGGATTCGTCCGGTATCACGCGCTCCAATTTGGAACGGTACTTCCTTTGCGGCACCTTTTCCTCGGGCCACAGAAAGAGGGGATCTGGCAACGGTTTTTTCTTCATGAAATTTATCAGTTTAAATTAAGATATTTTACCAAAAGCCTCCCCCTTTGGGCAATAGCGTCCCCGGGGAAGACCGGTTTGCCTACCAATAGGCGCTTTTGCTATAATCATTAGATAAATTTAAAAACTAATCACAGGTGAAAAAATGGAAGAACAGATCAAGAAGATCCTGGACGAAAAAGTCATTCCCCTGCTGCAGACCCACGGCGGTTCCTGCGAGTTCGTGGGAGTGGAGAACAACGTTGTCAAAGTCAGACTGCAGGGCGCCTGCGGGCACTGCCCGGGCGCTATCATGACGCTGCGCGGCTTTGTTCTGAAAGTCCTTCAGGAAGAGATCCCCTCTATCGAGGACGTGGTGAACGTCCAGTAAGGGCAAAAAGTGAGATTCCTCATCATAAAGCCTAGTTCTTTGGGCGACGTGGCCTGCGCCATGCCGGTCGTCGCGCTCATCAAGGAGCGCTATCCCGACGCGTCCGTGGACTGGCTTGTGAACAAGGAATACGCCGGGCTCGCCAAGGCGGCCGGCGCGGACCGCGTTCTTGTGATCGACCGCCAGGCCTGGAAGAAGATCTCGAGCTGGCCGAAGGCCCTCTTCAATTATCTGAGCGTGGCCGCGAAGCTGCCTTTTCAGCATTACGACTACGCGATAGACCTCCAGGGCTTGCTTAGAAGCGGCATCTTCACCGCGCTGGCCAACGCCAAGAAGGCCATAGGCTTCGCGGACGGTAGGGAATGCTCGCCCATATTTTACGACACGAAAGTCACGGTAAACAGGAAGCTGACGCACTCCACGCTCTGCAATCTCGAAGTCTTGAAAGAGATCGGCATAGAGAAGAAGGAGAAGTGGCCTTCCTTCGCGCCCGCGGACACTCAGTCCACGCTCGACAAATTCGGCCTTAGGAAAAAAGGCTTCTTCATCGCCGTGCCGCTGACCCGCTGGAAAAGCAAGAACTGGGTGCCGGAATTCATAGCCGAGGTGGGGCGCGAATTGAAAGCGCGCCACGGCTGGCAGGGAGTTCTGGTGGGCGGAAACGACGCCAAAGAAGTCTGCGCCATGATCACCAGGATCGCTCCGGACGTGTTCATCGACCTGGCCGGCAAGACCGACTGGTCGCAGTTTCTGGCTTTGAGCGCCGAGGCTGTCTGCGCCGTAACGCCGGACACCGGGCCCATGCATGTCATGGCGGCGGCGGGAACGCCGATGATCGCCGTGATGGGGCCGACGGACCCGAGGCGCCACGGCCCTTACGGGGACTGCAGCAAAGTCCTTCAGAGCAAAAGGCGCTGCCTTCCCTGCTACCACAGGGACTGCGTCCTGGGCGAGGAGGACAAGCCCTCGCTGTGCATGGCTGACATCACGCCGGAAATGGTGCTCGAGGCTGTCGAGGAACTGCTAAAAGAATTGAATTACAAGGAAGAAAATGCCTAATCTCTGCATAGTAGGCGCCATGGGGCGTATGGGTCAGAACGTGGCGATGCTTGCCGATACCTTCGGCTTCATCGTAACAGGAGCTCTGGAATTCAAAGGCTCGCCGGCTGTCGGGAAAACTTTTTGCGGCGTTACGGTGACGGACGACATAGAGCTTGCCCTGCAGGGCGCCGACGTAGTCATAGAGTTCGCTCTTGCCGACGGCATAGAAGAAAGGGCGGCCGCCTACGCGGCCCATAAACTCCCTGCCGTAATAGGGACGACGGCTGTCAGCGAAGAGGGGATAAACGCGCTCAAAGAAGCCGCGAAGACGATCCCTGTCATCCACGCCGCCAACTTCAGCCTGGGCGTCAACCTTCTGGGAGAGCTTTTGAAGAAAGCTTCCGCCGTGCTCGGCGAAGAGTATGACGCCGAAATCGTGGAGATGCACCATCACAACAAGAAAGACGCCCCGAGCGGCACCGCGCTTTATCTGGCGAAGATGGTGGAAAGCGGCAGGGGAGTCGGAAAGGAAAAAGAGATTTACGGACGATTTGGCAACGTCGGCGCCAGGCCTTC
>DFCM01000018.1 GCA_002366995.1 bacterium UBP3_UBA3054
GAGCGCTACGTTCGGGACGTAGAAGTCGGAAGTTCGAATCTTCTCACTCCGACCATTAAATAAAAAAACTTCCGGCTTTCGGCCGGAAGTTTTTTTATTAGCGTTTCTTTCGAGCTTATTTGCTCTCGGTCCTGTCCGAGCCGATTTCGCTGGCAGTAACGGAGATCTCCGAGTACAGGCAGGTCCATCTGCTGGAGGAGTACGAGGTATGCACTCTGAGGTAGCGGTACTGGCCCGCCACGTCTATGGTGTACATGCCTTCCGTGGAGTTGGTCTTGTCGCTCTTCTGGCCGAGGAAGGTCCACTTGCAGACGGGGAGATCCTTGTCGTTGGAGCCGTAGACCTGCCACTGGTAGTACCTGTCGTAGTTGCCGTAGGCCACGCCGAACTTGGAGAGTTCTTTCTTGGCGCCCAGGTCTATTAAGAGATAGTTCTCGGGGCTGTGCTCCGTGAAGCGGGCCGTGCGTTCCGTGAAGATCGGTTCCTCCAGGCATTTCACGGCGAACTGCTGGCTGGAGCCAAGGGCTGCGATGGAGCCGTCCTCGTTGAAGATGTAGAGGTTGATGATGTAAGTCAGCTCGTACTGAGGGACGAACTGGTTTTCGCCGTCGGGGGAGCAGATGTCGAAGGTGAAGGTGCTGCCGTCGATGGTGGGCTGCAGCTCGCTGTATTTAAGAGCCGAGCAGAAGAACTCGCCTTCGTTACGCTTCTCGCCGTCGGTGTAGAGTATCGCGACTTTCTGGCCGGCCTGCAAGGTAACGTTGTTATCGCCGTCCTTGACGGTCAGCTTAAGAAGCGTCTTGCCGCCTTCGTTGACGATGCCGGAGCCGGTGGCGGGCGAGACCGTCAAAGTCTTGGTGGCCGTTCTGTAGATGGTGACGTCCACGCCCTCGTCGAAGGCGTCGGCGGCCAGATCAACGTTGTCGGGGATATAGGCCTTTTTCACGTTGGTGAGGCCCGTGAAAGCCTTGGAGCCGATGGATTCTAAGACCACGCCGGTCCTGACGCCGAAGTCGCCGCCGTATTTGATGTTGGGATCCTGCGGTGCCACGATGATGGTCTTGATCTCGTCGTTGAAGCGGCCGAAGTTCTGGCCTTCCTCGAGATTGCCGATGCCGCCGATCTCCAGGACGCCCTGCTCGATGGTCCAGACCGGGGCTTCCGGCTGGAAGTACCAGTGGGAGTTGCCGTCCAGGAGAGTGCTGGTCTTGTTGTCGGTCAAGGTCTCCGTGACGTCCTCGCCCGCGGCGTCGAAGACGACGGGGTAGGCAAGCGCTTTCTGTTCCAAAACTCTCTTGCAGGCGGCGCAGGGCTTGTATTCGATGCCCGCGTCGTAATCTTTCTTCCAGTCGCCGGCGATGTGAGCGGCGCGCGTTCCGGGCACTTCCACGTCGCTGTCGATGTAGACGTGCCAGTGCTCGTTCTCATCGCTTCTCCAATCGTCGTCGTCATACTGGTCGGAATGGGCGTCGATCTTTATTTCGGAATAAAGGGCGGTCCATCTGCTGGAGGAGTAGGAAGTGCAGATCCTGAGGAAGCGGTATTCGTTGCCATTGACCTCGATAGTGTACATGCCTCTGCTGGAGGCGGTGGTGTCGGCCTTCTGGCCGAGGAAATCCCATTTGCACAGCGGCAGGTTCTTGTCGTTGGTGCCGTATAGCTGCCACTGATAGTATCTGCTGTCCTGGACGTAGGCCGCGCCGAAGCCGGTGACGGACTTCTTGTCGCCCAGGTCGATGTTCAGATAATTGTCGACGCTCAGGTAGACGAAGTCGGAAGTGCGTTCCGTCACGATGGGGTCGACTTCGCATTTCACGGAGAACTGCCTGGTGGAGCCCTGGGCGGCCACGCTGCCGTCGGGGTTCAGGATAAGGACGTCCACGATGTAGGTGGCGGAATACTGCGGGATGAACTGGTCGGGACCGACGGGCGCGCAGATGTCGAAGACATAGACGCCGTCCTGCAGCGTCGGCTGGATCTCGCTGTATTTGAGGGCCGAGCAGAAGAACTCGCCCTCGTTGTCCTTTTCGCCGTCGATGAAGAAGAGGGCGACCTTCTGGCCTTCCTCAAGCTCGAAGACTTTGTCGTTGTCTTTCAAAACCAGCTTCAGAAGCGTCTTGCCGCCTTCGTTGACTATGCCGTTGGCAACGCCCAGGCCGACCGTGATCTTTTTGCCTTTTCCGCGGAAAAGCGTGACTTCCGCGCCCTCGTCGAAGGCATCCGGGGCCAATTCCACGTTGTCGGGGATGTAGGCTTTCTTGACGTTTGTAAGGCCGCTGAAAACGCCGGACTCGATCTTTTCAAGAGTGACGCCGGTCCTGACGCCGTTGTCGCCGCCGTATTTGATGGTGGGATCCTGGGGAGCCACCACGATGGTGTGGATCTCGTCGGCGAAGCGCTTGAAGTTCTGATCCTTTAGGGTGTAGACGCCGCCGATGACAAGAATGCCGTTCTGGATGGTCCACAGCGGGCCTTCCGGCCAGTTGTACCAGTGGGCGTGGCCGTCAAGGTAATTGGAGAGGTTGCCGTCGGTCAGCTGTTCCGTGCAGTCGTAGCCAATGGAATCCGTGATGTAGGGATAGACCACGGGGTCAACGCCGTGCTCGAGACGGAAAAGGGGCTTGCCGCAGGCCCTGAAGGGTTCGAAGAGGTAGGTGTCGAAATTCTCGCCGACCACGAAGCCGGTCTCGGGATCGAAATACATCTTCTCATAGCCGATGACCTGCCAATCTTTCAGATATTCGCCGTCCACGTAGAAGCGGTAGCCTCCGTCCTCTTCCCTCAAGGCCGCTTCCGGCAGCATTTCCAGGTCCGCCCAGAGCATGTTGTGGTCGGAGTGGGTGCCGTCGGTGTTGACCATGCCGGTCTGCTTTTGGATGAAGCGGTTCCTGGTGGAGATGACGTTGTCGATGGGGCCGTCAACGTTGGTGATATAGTTGGTCAGAAGCCCGTTGGCGTAGTTGCAGAGCGGGAAGCTGGGCGCGTATTCCCTGGGCTTCGGGGTGTTCAGGTCGGCGGTGAAGATGAAGCAATCTTTTTCCCCAAAAAGCTCTTTCAGGTACGCCAGCTGTTGGATCCTGCCGGAGGCGTTCGCCCATTCCAGGTGCGTGTTGTAATAGTCGACCAGGGTACCGTTGATATTGAGGACCGCGTGTCCCAAACTTCTCCTTTCGCCGCCGCCCGGAAGCGGGGTGACGTCGAAGGACTCGATGGGGAAGCTGGAAAGGATGCCCGTGCCGTATTCGCCGCCGTCGTATTCGATGGCCTTGCTGTAGCCGTAATAGGGGTAGCGGCCGTTGCTGGCCTTGGAGAGTTCCTCCATGGTGTCCTTGCCGTGGCTCCTGTTGGTGTTACGGTCGACTTCCTGGAAGCCGACGATGTCGAGGCCGGCCTCGATACAGTCGTTGACTATGGTCGTCCAGTTCTGATGGACCCAGACGCCGCCCTGGATGTTGTAGGTGCCGACGCGGATCGTGGTCGCGTCTTCAGCGGACGCAAAAAGGGGAGTAATCGTCATAAGCGCAAAGAGTGCGGACTTTAAGAGAGAAGTGCTGCTGATTTTCATTTTATGCCTTCCTTTTTTTAACGCTTGATCTTTTCATCCGTGAGCCTGGTCCAGCTGTCTATGCGTTTTTGCAGTTCGCCGGAGCTTTTCAATCTCTTGATGGTCTTGTTGACCGATTTCAGGAGCGCTTTTTTCTCCTTGCCGCAGGCCACGCCGTAATTGTCCTCGCTGATGAAGGGTGAGGTTATGGCGAGTTCATCTTTGCCCATGGCGTAGGATCTGGCGGAGGGGCCGTCGTTGAGGGCGCAGTCCAGTTTGCCCGCGGCCACGTCTTCGGCGATGTCCCAGGAATTGGTGTATTCCACCGGGGTGCCGCCGAATTGCTTGATGATGTCGACCGCCCTGCCGCCTCCCGTTACGCCGACTCTTTTGCCTTTCAGTTCGTTAGCGCTGGTGATAGGCCTGGCGAGCGGCGAGGTTATGACGTTTCCCGTCTTGTAATAAGAATCGGAAAAAGCGAGGAACTTTTTCCTTTCCTTCGTTATGGAGATGGTGCCGAGGGCCAGGTCGGCCTTGCCGCTTCGAACGCTTTCCAAAAGCTCACCGAAGGGCATCTCCAGGATCACAAGCTCCTTGCCGGTATCTTTGGCGACCTCCCGGATCAGATCGATCTCCACTCCGCAGAATTCATCCGCCATTTTGAAGGAGAACGGCGGGGAGTCCGGGGGAGCGGCGACGGTTATAGTAGGGGAGTCATCCTTGACGCAGCCAAGGAGCACAAAAGCCAAAAAAATAGATATGACGGTTTTCATAGTATCTATATTTTAGCATAAACCCTAATTTGATATAATAAAGAATTAATATCATTTACTAAAACAAGGATCATTCGTTTTATGGAAATCGCTTCACAGTACAATCCCAAAGATCACGAGAAGACAATTTACGCCTCCTGGGAAGAGAGCGGCAGCTTTTCTCCCAAGGAAGGTAAGCCCGGAAAAGAACCCTACTGCATCATGATG
>DFCM01000130.1 GCA_002366995.1 bacterium UBP3_UBA3054
GACAGGACCGACAAAGTTCCCGTTGAGAAATTGCGCGAGATCTTCACGCAGGAAAGGCCTGAATTCAAGTAAACAATAAAACCTTAAGGATAAATATGAAAAAAAGCTTGTTCCTCTTAGTGGCTCTGATCGCTATCAGCGCCTGCGCTTACACCCCCGTCAAGGATCACATCATGACGACCTGGGGCGAAAACATGACTCCGGAGACGGCCTGGCAGAATTACCCGAGGCCCAATCTTGTGCGTCCCGATTGGCAGAACCTGAACGGCCTTTGGAAATTCGCCGTGACGAAGATCAACGAGGAGATGCCTAAAGACGAGAATTGGCAGCAGGACATTCTGGTGCCGTTCGCTCCGGAATCCGCCTTGTCCGGCGTCGGCCGCCTTACGGATCCCGGCGAGACCTTATGGTACAAGAGAACTTTTGAGATCGCGGAAGTGAAGGAAGGGCTCCGTTATTTCCTGAACTTTGAGGCGGTGGACTGGAGATGCCAGGTCTTCGTGAACGGTCTTGAAGCCACGGACGCCCCGCACGTCGGCGGCAACGTGCCTTTCTCCGTTGATGTGACCGGCCTCGTCAAGTCCGGCGAGAACACGCTGGTCGTGACCGCCTGGGACCCCAGCAATTCCTACGGTCAGCCTACCGGTAAGCAGAGCCTCAGTCCCGGCGGCTGCTTCTACACCAGAGTTTCCGGCATCTACGGCAGCGTCTGGATGGAAACGACGCCCAAGGGCTATATCACGGGCTACAACGTTGAAAGCGACATCGACAAAGGCGAAGCGAAAGTGACCGTGAACTGCGCCGGCGACCTGGCGGGCGCCAAGGTGACCGCGGAAGTTTCTTTCGGCGGCGAAAAAGTCGCGGAAGGCGAGATCGCCGACTGGTCCAAGGGCCTTACCCTGACCATCCCCGAGCCGAAGCTCTGGGACGTCAACGAAGGCAATCTCTATGATCTGAAACTCACTCTGGAAACCGCTTTCGGCAAGGACGAGGTCCAGGGCTATTTCGGCATGCGCAAGATCGAGTTCAAGAAGGACGAGCTGGGCGTTCAGAGAATTTATCTGAACAACAAGAAGATCTTCATGCAGGGCACGCTCGACCAGGGCTGGTGGCCCGATGGCCTGCTGACGCCTCCCAGTGACGAGGCCATGCAGTATGACATCGACATCCTGAAGGAGCACGGCTACAACTTCATGCGCAAGCACATCAAGATCGAGCCGAGGCGCTACTACTACCTCTGCGACAAGGCGGGCTTCCCGGTCTGGCAGGACATGGTCTCCGGCGGCCAGAAGCCTGAGGAGAAATACCACATCTACCGCGCCGAGCTCGTTGAGATGATAAAAGATCTGAGGAACTTCCCCAGTATCGTCGTCTGGATCGCCTACAACGAAGGCTGGGGCCAGCCCGACAAGGAGAAATCCGTCGAGACGACCAAATGGCTCAAGCAGATCGACAAGACGCGCCTCATCAGCGAGACCTCCGGCTGGACGGACCACAACTGCGGCGACATGAAAGACCATCACCAGTATCCCTCCCCGCTGCCGACGCCCAAGAACGACGACAGGCTGACGATCGTGGGCGAATTCGGCGGACTTGGCCTCTTCGTGGAAGGCCACCTCTGGGATCCCGAGAAGAAGTGGGGCTACCGCTCCGACGCCAACGTTGAGGACTCCCTCAAGAGATACGCCGAGATCATGGACAATCTGGCCCGCACCTCGCACGAGAGTTTCGCCGGCAGCGTCTACACGCAGACGACCGACGTCGAGACGGAAGCCAACGGCCTTGTCACTTACGACAGAAAAGTCGTGAAGTACCCGACCGACAAGATGAGAGCGATGCACAAGCGCGTCGAGAAGATCGCCCTTTCTACCAAGCCCATGACGAGAAAGTGCTTCATGCCCAAGGGCACGGAAGAAAAGGTCGTCTGGAAATACACCTTCACTGAGCCTCAGGGCGAATGGAACGCTCCCTCTTTCAACGACGCTTCCTGGAAGGAAGGTGAGGGCGGCTTCGGCAACAAAGTGATCGTAAACGACCTGGGCGCCAAGCCGAAAACGGAATGGGACACCAAGGAGATCTATCTGAGGCGCGCCTTCATGCTGAAGGAAGTCCCGGATGAAAACATCGAGATGGACATCTTCTACGACGAGGACCCGGTCGTCTACGTGAACGGCGTGGAAGTCTTCAAGAAGGAAGGCTACAACCAGGGCTACACCCCGGTGCTTTTGAAGAAGGAAGACGTCAAGAAAGTCTTTAAGAAGGGCGAGAACGTCATCGCCATCGGCTGCAAGAACAAAAACGGCGGTGCCATGATCGATTTGGGCTTCTACAGCGAACTGAAACTCGAGGACTAAAATGGAAAATTGCATTTTCTGCAAGATCATAAAAGGGGAGATACCCTCCTACAAAGTCGCGGAGACCGAGGAGGCCTATGCTTTTCTGGACATAGGCCCCCTCTCTCCCGGGCATACGCTCGTGCTGCCGAAAAAGCACATCAAGAACATTTTCGAGGCCGATCCCAAGGACCTCTATCCCGTCCTTGATCTCGTTCAGAAGATCGCGGCTAAAATGAAAGAGAAGCTTCCCTGCGACGGCGTCAACATCCTCATCAACAACGGCGAAGCGGCCGGGCAGTCCGTCCATCACTGCCACTGGCACATCATACCGAGATTTGCGGGTGACGGCTACAAGTTCCCGCCCGCCGGTTCGCTTTCCAAAGAACAGGCTGAGGAGATCCTTGGCAAATTGAAATGAAGATCTTTAAGGGACTTGTTTTTCTTCTTTTCGCGGCCTCGCTCCTAATGGGCGAGGAGGCGATCCTGCCGGTCTGTCCGATCAAGAGTTCCGTCAGCGACCTCGGCGCGACCATTATCAGCGCCGATCTGCCGGGCAACCCCGAGACCGCGGTGACGATCGCCTTCGGCGGCGGCGTCTCCGGAGAGGGGAACCTATTGGGCAGCGGCTTGGCTTTCACCATGACGGAATGGTTAAGGAGAAAGCTGGACCAGGAGCGCTTGAAACCGGACTGCGCTTTTGCGGAAACGGAGTGCGAAGTCATTCTTGAGCGCGACGCGGTCTTCGTCGTGGTGACGGGCTTGAAAGAACAAGTCAAGGCGGCCGTGAAAAAGATCTTCGAGATCGTGCGAGAAAAAGCCGTGGACGACGAGGAGTTCGCGAAGCTTAAGAAGGAAACGGTCGCTTATCTTAAAAATTCTGAGAGCGAGGAAAAGAACGCCCTCATAAACCTCTGGCGGCGCACGGCCTTCCCGGCCATGATGGAAGCCGTGCCGAAATGCGGATACTCCGCGCAGGCGGAAAAGCTCGAGAAAGAGGACCTCAAAAAATACATGGAGGCTCTTTTCGTCTCCGGCAACGTCTCCTTCGTCCTGGTCGGAAGCCTTTTCGGCAGCGGCTTGGAAGAGCTGGCCGGCGAATGCCTCGCAACTCTACCGGAAGGCATATTCATAAGGGACGACCGCGTGCTTGTTGGCGACGACGGATCGCCCCGTCTTTCCATGAAGACCGCGGGCGGAGACAAAAGCCTCGTCTGCCTCGGCGTTACGATGCGGCCCGCCGCCAGGGACAAAGCCGCTTCCTGTGTTTTGGCCAATTTTTTGGAGAAAGGCGTTGGCGAACTGGAGAAAAAATTGGCGGAGGAATTCCAGCGCAGGGTGGAAGTCAGCGTCCTTAAGGAAAAGGAACTGGGCGGACTCTCGCTCAACTTTATCTGCGAAACGCGGCCCGAGGAGCGCCAGAGAGTCCAGAATATTATGAGAGACTACCTGCGCTCTTTCGCGCAAAGAAAATATTCCGAGGAAGAGGTGAGGGGAGAAGCCGACCAGCTTCTGACGGAATTGGCGGCGCGCTGCGCTCGTCCCACGGACCTTTCCAAGATGCTCTCGCGCTCCGCCCTTGAAAAGCGGGGACCTTTCGCTTTGAACGAGGACGCCAAGGCCATAAACGAACTCAAAGCCGATCAGCTGAAAAGCTACGCCGAAAGAAGCCTCGCGCCTTCTTGCATTACGCTCTGCTGGAGCGATCCGGAGGAAAAGATCGAGCCGAGAGCGGCGGAGTTCCTGCGCCTCGAGCGCGAGATACTCGAGAATATCGGTCACCAGTCCTACAGAAGGCAGCTGCCGGGATCTGCCGAGGTGCTCTTCCAGAGAAGGGAAGACGAGACGATAGTCCGCTGCGCTTTCGTATCCTTGGGCGGCAACTGGTATGAGGAATCTTTTAACAACGGGATCTTCGCGGTCATGTCGGAATTTTTGGCTTCGGGAGGCAGCGATTCCCAGGCGTTCTCGAAGGCCCTGAAAGAATGCGGCGCGAAGATCGAGCCTATCAACGAGCCGCAGGTCGTGGGCTTCGAAGCCGTGGTGCCGGCCAGGCATTTTTCCAAGCTCCTGCCTTATCTCTGCCGTTCCTGGGGAAGCCCGAAGTTTAATGAGAGCGCGGTCGGCGAAGCCGTGAAGAAAACGCTGGCGCGCTCCAGCATAGAAAACACGAACAGCATCGAGAGCGCCGAGATGCTGATGCGAACGTTCCTTTTCGGGACACACCCCTTCGCTTATGACCGCTTCGGCAATCCTTTCGTTTTGGAGAGGATCAAAGCCAAGGACGTCGCCTCCTTCTACGGGGAATTCGTCACGCCCGACAACACCGAGATCATAGTAAGCGGGCCATGCGAGGAAAAAGCCGTTCTCATGACGATCCATTCCGAGATGAAGGATTTTCTCCTGAAAGGAAACGCGAGGAGCAAGAATTTGAGAAGGGGAGAGCGTCCCAGACTGCTTCCCGACTGTGTGAACGAG
This sequence comes from bacterium UBP3_UBA3054, assembly GCA_002366995.1. GTDB lineage: Bacteria > Auribacterota > UBA3054 > UBA3054 > UBA3054 > UBA3054. The sequence goes on from DFCM01000130.1 coordinate 4,812, forward strand.
ATAGAGAGCAAAGAGACGGAAAAGACGTTCTACGCTCCCGAAGGCACGGGCATGGCGGTCATAGGAACCGTTCTGCCGGGCTTCGAAAAAGATCCTGTCATGCCGTATCTCATTTCCTACGCGCTGAAGCGCCCGCTTTCTTCCATACTGCCCAGGCTTCGCGAAAAATACGGCAACCAGGCCGTTTTGGGAAGCGGCTTCAAGGCCTACCAGGGTTACGCCCTGGGCTACGCTTTCGTCTATCTGAAAACGAAAGCCGACCTTATCGACGAGTGCTCGAAAATGCTCTTCGACGCCTGCGCCGAGAGCAGATCAAATCTTCTCGACCCCGAAAAATTCGGAAGCTTTTTGAACGCGGCGGCCGATTCCTCCGCGCTCTACTCCAGGAGCTCCGAGGATTTCGTCAGAAGGGCGGCAGTCACCGCGCTGTTCACGACCAACGATTTCGGCGACCTGGCGGAATCAATTAGAGCCGCGCAGCTGCCCGGCGTCAGCAACAGTCTTTCGCGCGTCGGTGATCTTCGTAAAGTGATCGTTAAGCCTGCGGAATAATCATCGCCATGCGGGAACAGGAGCTCGTCACTTTGGCCGCTTCCCAGTTTTCAGGAAGACGCGCCGGCAAGGAGATCGTAAAGGGCATAGGCGACGACTGCGCCGTCCTTCGCTACAACGACAAATGGGATCTCTTGGCGACCTGCGACACGTTAACCGAGAACACGCATTTCCTGAAGGG
>DFCM01000023.1 GCA_002366995.1 bacterium UBP3_UBA3054
TCCGTCTTCCCTCTTAAGGTCGATGACATGGGAAAGCGTGCCGGGCGTATAGCTGCTGGGTATGGGCGTCAGAAGCTTCAGGAAAGGCAGATAGCGCTCAAGAGGCACGTACTCCCCGAAGATGACCAGGTGTTTCTTGTAATAACGGTCCCTTGGCAGCATGGCGGAATTGTCAAGCAAGGAAGCCGAGTTGAAGAATCTTATTTCCCCGGAGGTCCGGTCTTTCTCCGCCCAGGTCAGGCCGCAGAGCAGAGGAACTTTGACTCTCGTCCTGAATCTCTGCAGCACCTTGAGGGCAGGGTTGCCGTAATCGTTGTAAATGCCAGGGACGCCGGTCTCAGGCCAAATCACGAGCTCGCTTTCGGGAGCCGTCTTTTCGGTGGCCTTGAGATAATCGTCCAGCGTTTCCTCGTCCTTGCTGTCGTCGTGCTTCAATTCCGGCGGCAGATTCAGCTGGATCATGGAAACTTTGAGAGAGCGGACAGGCTCTTCGCTCCCCATCTCTTTCATCCTGTAAAAACCGTAGCAGGCCGAGAGCGTCCAAAGCAGAATAACGGAAGCGATCACGGTGAAAGACCTGACGCTCCTCTCACGTGCGACAGCAGCTATCGAAGCGGAAGTGAAGGCCAGAAGGAAACTGATGAAATGCACGCCGAAGATGTCCGCCGTCTGGATGAGCAGCGGATTCTTATGCAGCGCCATTCCCAAAAGAAGCCAGGGGAAGCCCGTGAAAAGGTATGAGATCGTCAGTTCGTAGAAAAGGATGAAAAGCGCGAAAGACAAGGCCGGGCAAAAGCCCTTCCTGGCAAAATACACGGCCAAGAGAATGAAGGCGGCAAAGAGAAGCGCCAGAAAGGCGCTGAGCGCCAGCATCCCGGCGCAGCTGACGTAACTCAGCCACCAGATGCTTGCGACGTGCCAAACAAGGCCCAGAAGATAAGCGCTGAAAAAGACGCCTTTCCACGTACCCTCTTTCCTGATAAGCAGGGCGCAGAAATACGGCGCCAAGGCGACCGGCGCAAGGAAGGCAAATCCGAACTTCGGGAAAGAGAGCGTCAGAAGAACGGCGCTTATGAGCGAAGCGGCAAAAATGATCACGCCTGCTCCTCCTTCTTCATAACGACTTCCTGCTTGGCGCTCCAGATGAGTATGAGAACACCCGCTATCAGCGTCAGCACGCTGTAAATTTGGCCCTTGGTCAGGCCGCAGCAGCCGGACAGAACGGAATCCTCAGCCCGGAAAGGCTCGGTTATGATCCTTAGGATCCCGTAGGAGACGCCGAAGACGCCGCTCAAAAAACCGTTTTTCCTTGGCTTCCGTGAGAACAAAAACATGATCAGCAAAAGGACAACGCCGTCCGTGAAAGCCTGGTAAAGCTGGACCGGATGACGGGGCAGATCGTCAACGTTCGGGAAAATCACGGCCCAGGCCACGTCCGTCACCTTGCCGTGCAGTTCGCCGTTGATGAAGTTCGCGACGCGGCCCAAGCCCAAGCCTACGGTACTGACCAAAGCGGTGTTGTCCAGAAGATGCATGAAGGGTACTTTGATCTTCTTCGAATAGATCCAAAGACCTACGGCCGCGCCCACCATTCCGCCGTGGAAGCTCATGCCGCCTTCCCAGACCTTTATGATGTCGATCGGGTGCGTAAGGAAATACGGGGCGTTGTAGAGGAAGCAGTTCCCCAGTCTTCCGCCGATCAGGATCCCTAAGAAACCGTAGAAAGCCATGTCCTGGATGTTCTCTTTTTTCGGCAGGGCGAAAAGACCCTTCTCCTGTCTTTTGCCCAGCCACCAGACCGCGATGAAAAGACCGATGACATACATCAATCCATACCAACGAATATCCAAAGGTCCCAAATGCAGCAGCACAGGATCAAGATCATGCACCCAGTAAGATTTCATTTGATGTCGTATTCCTCGATTTTGCGATAAATAGTCTTGAGCCCAATGCCGAGTTCCTTGGCCGCGACGTCCTTTTTCCCGCCCGATCTTCTAAGCGCGGCCACGATCGCCTGCTTCTCCATTTCCTTCAGGGAAAGCGGAGCGGAAACGGTTTCCTTTTCTTCTTTCGCGCTGACGCCGGAGAGCTGGCTGATCTCTTTCGGCAGCGAATCAAGCGTTACTTCCTCCTTGTCGCCGGTCGTAATGGTCGCGTACTCGACGGCGTTCCTAAGCTGCCTGACGTTTCCCGGCCAGGAGTAATTGCGCATGGCCCGCAGCGCTTCCTTTGAAAAGCCCTTGAATTCCCTGCCGAGGCTGTTCGAGATCTGGTCGAGGAAATACTTCGCCAGAAGCTCTATGTCGTCCTTGCGTTCTCTCAAAGGCGGAAGATTGATGGTGAAGACGCCGATCCTGTAATAGAGATCCGAGCGGAAAAGGCCCTTCGCGATCCTCTCCTCAATGTCGGCGTTGGTCGCGCAGATGATCCTGACGTCGGCTTTAATCGTCTTTGTTCCGCCGAGCCTTGTGAACTCGCCGTCCTGCAGAACTCTCAGAAGCTTGGCCTGCAGTTCGGGCTTCATCTCGGCTATCTCGTCGAGCATGAGCGTTCCGTGGTCGGCCTGCTCGAATTTGCCGATCCTCTGTTTTTCCGCGCCCGTGAAAGCGCCCCTCTCGTGTCCGAAGAGCTCGCTCTCAAGCAGATTTTCCGGGATGGCCGCGCAGTTCAGTTTGATAAAGGGCGCCTGGGCTCTGGCGCTCAGGGACTGCACGGCGTTCGCCACCAGTTCCTTTCCCGTTCCCGATTCCCCCAAAATACAGACCGTGGCGTCGGAAGCGGCGACCTGCTTTATCTTGGCGAAGACTTCCCTGATGGCGGGAGTGGCGCCTATTATGCCGCTCAATGCCGTGCGCTCGAGGCGGTCCCTTAACTCCTCGTTCTCCTTTTGCAGGAGGGAATGCTGCAGCGCCTTGTCGACAAGCGCGAAAAG
>DFCM01000114.1 GCA_002366995.1 bacterium UBP3_UBA3054
GCCGCCCTCTCCATCTCCAGCTGCGAAGCCGCCGAGCAAAAGTCCCAGGCTTATCAGGAAATGAAGAAGCTCTTCGGCGAGACTTATACCAAATACATGAAGACCGGCTACGTTGGCGAGAACAAGGACGGATACGTCACTTACGTCGGCAAACCCGAAAAATGCGATCCTAAGGTCGCCGCCGCCGCCCAGGAAGCCGTCAAGAAGCTGAACGCCGTCAGGAAGGCTTTCTACGAAGAGGAAGCCAAGAGCCAGAATACCACGGTGGCCGAGATCCAGAAGACTTACGCCGCCGTCTACGCCGCCAAGGCCAAAGGCATCTGGGTGGAAGTCAGCAACGGCAAAACTTACGAATGGAAAAAATTCTAAGGAGTGAAAATGTTTATTCTTGTCATCAACTGCGGCAGTTCCAGTCTTAAATTCCAGCTTATCTCGCTTCCCGAACGCACCGTGGCCGCCAAAGGCCTGGTGGAAAGGATCGGTTTGGGCGGCGACGCCATGTTCAAGATGTCGTATGGCGAAACGAAGCTTCCGTCTTCGCCCATCAAGGCCTCCGACCATACGGAAGCTGTCTCATACGTTATTGAAGCGCTCAAAAAAGACGTCCTGAAAGAAGGGCAGAAGATCGACGCCTTCGGCCACAGAGTGGTCCATGGCGGCGAGAAATTCTTCTCCTCCGCGGTCATCGACGACGAAGTCTTGAAGTGCATCGAGGAATGCGGGAAACTCGCTCCCCTGCACAACCCCGCCAACATGGCCGGCATCGTGGCCTGCCAGAAAGCCGCCCCTGGCGTTCCCAACGTCGCGGTCTTCGACACGGCTTTCCATCAGACCATGCCGCCCAAGGCCTTCCAGTACGCCTTGCCTTACAAGTTCTACAAGGAAAACGGCATCAGGCGCTACGGCTTCCACGGCACGAGCCACAAGTTCGTGACCAGAGCCTACGCCGAGATGAGCGGCAAGCCGCTTGACGAAGTGAACATCGTCGTCTGCCATCTTGGCAACGGCTCCTCCATCACCTGCGTCAAAGGCGGCAAGTGCGTCGACACCTCCATGGGCCTTACGCCCCTGGCCGGCGTCGTCATGGGCACCAGAAGCGGCGACATCGACCCCGCCATCGTTCTCTACATGATCGAGAACCTCGGCATCGCCCCGGCGGAAGTCAACAAGATATTGAACAAGCAGAGCGGATTTTTGGGCGTTTCCGAAGTTTCCAGCGACATGCGTGACGTGGAAGGCGCAGCCAAAGAAGGCAACGCGCAGGCCAAGCTCGTTCTTGAGATGACCGCTTACTCTATCGCCAAGTACGTGGGCTCCTACGTCTCGCTGCTTCCCAAGACCGACGCCGTCGTCTTCACGGCCGGCATCGGCGAGAACTCCGCCGAGATGCGCGAGTGGGTCTGCGGCAATCTCGCCGGACTCGGGATCGAACTGGGCGAGAAGAACAGGGAGAGAGGCTTTGCCGGCTGCGTTTCAACGAGCGCTTCCAAGATCCCTGTCTGGGTCATCCCGACCAACGAAGAGCTCATGATCGCTCTGGAAACCTACGAACTCGTCAATAAGTAATGGATCAGTACAACATTCCCGACGCCCCTTTGAGCCCCAGCCCCCGCGGCCGCTTCAGAAGCGGCTGCGGCTGCTCGGGGCTGCTGGGAGCCTTCATAATCTGCGTTGGACTTGTTGTCCTCGCGCTCTCGTTCCTGGCCCTCTCTTCCACCATAGACAGGTTCTTGGGCCGCTTTGAGGTAACCTGCGGGGAAGAGGAGATCGTAAGTTCCGACACTTCCAAAAACAAGGTCGTCAAGATCGAAGTCAAAGGCGCCATTTCTTTCAGCGAGAACAAAAGTTCCTTCTGGGGCAAGAGCGAAGGCACGGCCGACGTCATCATAGAAGACATCAGGCACGCCAGGGAAGACAGTAGTGTCAAAGGCTTGCTTCTGGTGGTTGACAGCCCGGGCGGCGAAATTACCGCCTGCGATTTCATCGACCAGGAGATCAAAAAGTTCCGCGCCTCTTCCACCAACCGCTGCGTCGTCTCCTACATGCGGGGCATGGCCGCTTCCGGCGGCTACTACGTTTCCGCGCACGCTGACAAAATCGTCATCACTCCGACGACCATCACAGGCTCCATCGGCGTCATGATGCAGGGCCTTAATTTCCAGGAAGCCGCCGAAAAGTTCGGCGTGAAAAACATGACATTCACTTCCGGTCCGATGAAAGATATGCTGAATCCCATGAAGGGCGTTTCGGAATCCGTCTCCAACGTCGTGCAGACGACCATAGACGAACTGCACAGCCAGTTCGTCAATGTCATCGCGGAAGGGCGCCATATGCCCGTGGAGAAGGTGAGGGAACTGGCCGACGGCAGGATCTACACCGCCAGACAGTCGGTGGAAAACGGCCTGACTGATAAGATCGGCTACATGGAAGAAGTGAAGGAAACTTTCAAGGAACTCGGCCTTGCCGATTACGAGCTCGTCGAGTACGAGGATGAGGAAGGAGTTGTCGAAATGCTGAAGAAAGCCTTTTCAACTTTCGGCGGACTTAAGCCCGAGATAAAAATGCCCGAGACCTCCTGGCGTATCAGATACGCTTCGCCCTTTATGGAAGAATGAGCATGAGAACATTGTTTTTAGTTTTTGTATGCGCCTCCGCACTTTTCGCCGCCCAAAATGAAAGCTCCAACCTCTTCGGGGAAAAGGAGCCGGTGGCGAAAGCTTTCTACGAGATCAATGAAAGGCTGGCGTCGCTTGAGTGCCTTGACCTTACCTACACGTCGATGGTCCACTCTATGCAGGGCGACGTCTTTCAGTCCGGCAGCATAATCCAGGAGCCGCCGTACCGCTTCCGCAGCGAAGTGTGGACGCACGCCATGGACGGCATAACCCGCTCGCACGAGCTGACGGTCTCCAACGGCACCAACGGCTGGGAAGTTTCCATTTCCCCGAGCGGCAAGACCGTCGCGGTCTCTTTCTGGACGCTCGCGTCTATGGGCGACATCTTCTATTCCTTCATGGAGCGCGCGACGCCCTTTCTGATCACGCCGGCGAAGACCAACTCCTACGAGGGGCTGCGCTACAACTACATCTTCACGAAGGTGAAGAAAGCGTCCGACGGCTGGGAGTTCGAGGGCAACATAAGGCACGACTCCGACATGCTCAAAGGCATCGCGAAGCAGGCCGCGGCCATGGGCCCCCAGGGCTTTTCCAACTTCGTTCCGGATCGCGTCAGCATGAAGATCAGCAACGACGGCATCGTGAAAGAATTCAAGCGCTACAATCTTTACGGGAATCTGCTTTCCATGATGACGTTGAAGCGCGCTCTGGTCAACACCTACGTTGACAACAAGATCTTCTATTACACGCCGCCGCAGGGAGTGTTTTTGTCGAACTTAGACATCCTGCAGGAACTTCCCTCTATGTACGTGAGGCACGCGCTGCTGGGCAAGAAGGCTCCCGACATCAAGGTCAATTACCTTTCCGGAAAAGACAAGATAATCAAGCCCGGCGCCAAGGGCGTGATAGTCCTTACCTTCTTCGCGAGCTGGAGCCAGCTCTGCCGCGAATACATGGTCGTAATCGACAAGCTGCATTCCAAATACGCCGGGACGGGCGTGCAGTTCGTCAACGTCTCCGACCAGCAGGATATGAAGACTTTGCTCGCTTTCCAGAGAGGCGTGGACACCATCATCTACTCCGACCCCGACCGCTCAATGGTCAAGACCTACGACATCGACAACATTCCCAAGACCTTCATAATCGACAAGCAGGGAATAGTGCGCTATGTCATGGAAGGCTTCAACACCGCTTCCGAAGTCGAGCTTGGAAAACGCATCGACGAACTGAAGGAAGAGAAAGCGGAGAAGGAAACGGAAGAAAAAGCTGAGAAGTAATGGCCGAGAAAAAAGTCAACATAAAACTGGTCGCGCTTCTGGCGCTCCTCGGCCTCATTATCGCGATGGTCGCGGCTCCCTGGGTATTCAGGGTGACGAGCCAGCTGGATTGTACCAAGGAATACATTTTTCGCAAGGTCTTCAACCGGGTCTTCCTTGTTTCCGAAGTCCTGGTCTTCCTCGCTTTCTGGAAGAAGTTGGGAATAGAGATCCCATACAAGATCTATTACAAGCGCCAGCATATCAAGAACGAGTTCGGGAGCTGGGTCTTCGTCGCTATCATAACGATCGCGCTGATGACCGTCATCCAGTATTTCGCGGGCTTCAGGCATTACCAGCCGAGGTCGTGGGACTACATTCTCTCCAAGGGCGCCGTCGCGCTGCTTTCCTCCTTTATCGTGGCCATAATGGAGGAGACGATCTTCCGCGGACTTTTGTTCTCGTCTTTCAAGACGCGCTTCAGGAGCATGTACTCCGCCATCTTCACATCGTTGATCTTCGCGTCGCTGCATATTTTCAGTCTTGATCACTTTTTGAAGAGCATCAAAGCCGCCCAGGCGAATTTCGCCGGAACGGATCCGCTGGCTGGCTTTTATCACATGGCGCTCTTCATGCAGCCGCTCTGCGACTGGCAGGTGGTGATACCGGGCTTTATCGGGCTTTTCATCTGCTCTCTTATGCTCTGCGGGCTCACCATGAAGACAGGATGTTTGTGGCCGGCCATCGCCACCCACTTCGGCTGGGTCTTCACCATTAAGATGACCGGGCGCATCTGGCCGTATGACAAGGAAGCCGCGGCCGCTACCGGCCTGCAGTGGCTCCTGGGCGAAAAGTTCGTGGCGACCGGCGTCCTCGGCTGGATCATAGTGCTGATCGAGACGGCCTATGTCGTCGGGCTTATCGGCTATTCCGTTTATCTGGTCCTGAAATGGATCTGCTCGAAGATCAGCATCGACTCCTGCTACAAGATGGCCGACTTTTTCGGCAACGCCAGTTATTATCTCGGCTTGAAAAAGCGCGCCATAGCGATAGACAACATAAGGCACGCTTTCCCGGAGAAGAGCGACAAGGAAGTGAGAAGCATAGCCAAGGCCAGCTTCAGGAACCTTGCGCGCGTGGCCGTCGGCGTCCTTATCATGCCGCGCCTGCTTAAGCGCGTGCCCAGCGGCTTCGAGTCCATGCACTACGACAGAGTCGCCAAGGCGCACATGATGGGGCCGGGCGGGATAGTTTACTTCACGGCGCACTACGGCAACTGGGAAAGCCAGAGCTGGACCAGCACGCTTTTGGGCGGCGATTTCACCGCGGTGGGCAGGCCTTTCAGGAACAAGCTTGTCTATAGGGACATCGCCAGGAAAAGAGAGGCGGTGGGCCTGAAGCTCGTCAACAAGAAGGAAGCGATCCGACCCTTGATCAAAACTTTGAGAAGGGGAGGCGAAGTCGGCCTCGTGGCCGACCAGTACGCCGGCAAAGGCGGCGTGCCGACCCTCTTCATGGGCAGAGTCTGCTCCACGACCAACGCTGCGGCGGCCCTGGCCAGGCTGACGCACTGCCCGATCGTTCCGGCCTTCTGCCGGGAACTACCCGACCACCATTTCCAGGCTTACATTTACGAGCCCTTCTTTGTGGCTGAGACCGACGATCCCGAAAAGGACATCCGGGAAGCCACTCAGCGCTGCATGGACTGCCTCGAACTGGAAATAAGAAGAGCGCCGGAAAATTATCTCTGGGCCCACCGCAAGTGGCGCAGAAGCTACACGAAGCTCCATCATGAGATCAAGGAGAAATGATGGCGGATTTCTCTCCCTATAAGCTCCTCGTTAGGTCTCCGAACTGGCTAGGCGACTGCGTGCTCGCGATGCCGGCCATGAGGGAGCTTAGAAGGTTCCGCCCCAACGCGCATATTTCCGTTCTGGCCAAAAAGTCGGTCGCCGATCTCTGGAGGATGTGCCCGTATGTCGACGAAGTCATTCCCTTCGAGATAAGGAAAGGGATCATGGGCTTGGACGACCGCTGGGACCTGGGGAAAGAGCTGAAGAAAATGAACTTCGATCTTTGCCTCATCATTCCCAATTCCTTCGACGCCGCGTTCGTGCCGTTTTTGGCGCGCATAAAAAGGAGGATGGGCTGGGCCACCTATATGCGGGGCATGCTATTGAACCGCAAGGTGCCTTTCCCGCATCACCTGGACGGCGAACAGCAGCCGCACTGCCAGCTCTATCTCGTCGAGAAACTGGTGCATCACGCCGTCGATCACACCCTGGACGCTGAGATCAAGATTCCCGAGGAAGCGAAGGAATACGCCGCCAAACTGAGAGAGAATTATTTCGTCGTCTGCCCGGGCGCCAATTACGGCACCGCCAAATGCTGGCTCCCCGAAAACTACGTCGAGACCATAAAGAAGCTTCACAAAGAGACCGGCCTTGACTGTTATTTGGTCGGCGGAAAAGGGGACAGCCCCGTCTGCTCGGAGATAGCTAAGGAAGTGCAGGGCGAGGAAGGGGAGGAATCCTTCTGCCAGGACCTCTCCGGGAAGACCAACCTTTTTGAACTGGCGGCCGTGCTTGAAAA
>DFCM01000074.1 GCA_002366995.1 bacterium UBP3_UBA3054
TGGCTGGGCTCGTTGCCGTGGGCGTATTCGCCGATAAGACCGGAAACGTCCACAAGGCGGTCGCTCTTCTCTTCCTGCTCAAAGAGGGCTTCCAACTTGGCCAGCGCTTTCTCTTTGCCGCCCAGGGCCTCGATCAATCCTTCGGGATCCTGCATGACGTGCCAGGTGTACTGCCAGGAGTTGCCTTCTGTGAAGTCGCCGCCCACTCTGGTCGGGTCGAAGTCCTTCTTCCAGGTGCCGTCGAGTTTCTTCGGCCTGGCGAAGCCGGTCTCGGGATCGATCAGGTTCTTCCAGTTCTCGCTGCGCTTCTTGAAATACTCGACATCCTCTTTGCTGACCACGCCCTTCTTTTCCAACGCTTCGGCGAGCTTATAGGCGCACCAGTCGTCGTAGGAGCATTCCAGCGTGCAGGAGACGGATTCGGACCACTTGTCGCAGGGATAGTAGCCCGGGTCTTCCAGGTATTCCCATTCCTCTCTCCAGCGTCCGTCGTGCTTTTTGGTAAGGGTGTCCTTGATGGAAGTCCAGATGTCCAGACCTTCCGGGACCTGGCCCTTGAAGTAAGCGTCCACCATGGGCGGGATGGAGTGCGTGCCGATCATGCACTGGTTGTCCTTGCCCCACAGGGCCCAGATCGGCAGGTATCCGGCCTGCTCGTAGTGCTCGACCATGGACTGCACCAGATCCGGCACCATCTCGGGAACCACGATCGTGAAGAGAGGATGCAGCGCCCTGAAGGTATCCCAGGTGCTAAGAGTGGAATAATACTTGCCGTTGGGAGCTGTGCTGATCTTGCCGTTGGGGCCTCTGTAGCGGCCGTCAACGTCCGCGATGTTGCTGGGCGCGACGAAGGCATGGTACATGCAAGTGTAGAAGACTCTCTTTTCCTTTTCAGAACCTTCCACCTTCACCCTGCCGAGAAGCTTATTCCAGGCGTCGTGCGCGGCCTGTTTGACTCCTTCAAAATCCCAACCGGGGATCTCGGCTTCCATATTCTTGGCGGCGCCGTCGGTATCGGCGGTAGACAAAGCGATCTTAAGCATCAAGGGCTCGTCGCTCGGTTCGAAGACGAAGATCTCCCTGCCGCTGCGTTCTTTCTTACCCTTCTTGGAGAGTCTCTTCTCCAGCGGGAAGTGATGCTTTATGGGACGGTTGAATTCGATCTTGAAGCTGTACTGGCGATGCACCCAGCCGCCCTTTTCCGTCGTGCCGAGCATCACGGTGTCTCCCACGAATTTCAGCTCGTGATTGTAGACTCTCTCCTCGTCGCCGTCGCCGATGCAGTTCGCGAAGTCGAGCATGATCTTCTGCTCTTCGCCCTTGGGATAGACCAGGCGGTAGATGGCCGTATGGTCCGAGCAGGTGGTCTCGACTTTCACGTTGAAACGGTCAAGCTCGATGGCGTAGTAGCCGGGAGCGTATTTTTCCGTCTCTTTCTTGACGGGGCATTCATAGAAGTTCGTCGCCGACTGTGCTTCGCCGATGAAGGGCATGAACAGAAGGTCGCCCAAGTCCCCTACGCCCGTGCCGGAAATGGCGGTCTGGGCGAAGCCGGAGAAGACCTTGTCCTCGAAACGGTAGCCGGAGCAGTAGCCCCAGCCGTCGTCGCCGCTCTCAGGGCCGGGCTGCACGAAACCGAAGGGCATCGTGGCGCCGATGAAGGTGTGACCGTTGTAAGACGTGCCGATGGATGTGTCCACAAAAGCCGTGTAATCCGTCTTGTCGGCCGAACCGGTCTCACAGGGACCGCACGGGCCGGTCTTGTCGAAACAGCCGGCCAGGGAAAAAGATAGAAGCCCCAGAACAAGCAGAGCGAAACGTGACATAATATTCCTCCTGGATTTTAGATTAATTTCTGTTAAGCATAGCAAAAATGTGTTTTTTCAGCAAATCACAGACAAAAAAAGAGACCGTCCAAACGAACGGTCTCCTTTCCTTAAGCGTCAGATAATTTGACAAGCTTATCTTTCCTTCCTGACGAAGAACAGGCCAAGAAGAGCCAGAAGGCCGAGGCTGGCCGGTTCCGGGATCAGTTCGACTTTGAAGTTGTCGTATTTGCCCTTGTTCATGACGCCGATGCCGTCTATGAGTTCGCCGCCAACGGGAACGTTGTCGGACAAGTTCTTGTAGTACGTGTCGGTGCAAGCGTCGATCACAACGTCGTCAACAGTGAATTCCTTGACCATTCTGTTCTCCGGATCAAGAGTGATGCAGCAGTGATGCCAATCATCCGGATTGGACATGTTTATGGTAACGTTGAGCTGACCGGACTTGTCGGCCTTGGTGCCCGTGTAGGAAGCATAGTTGTTTTCAAGCCTGAAACGGGCGATCTCGATGCCGGAGGATCTTCCGGTTTCTCCCGAGTTGTGAAGAATGACGTAGCAGGTGTCGTCCCTGTAGTCTCTGGAAATTCTGGCCTGATCCCAGCTGATGCGGAGCTGGTTGTAAGGAGCTATGACATAATCTTCGGAAATGTCGAATTTAACGGCCGTGATCTTGCCCTTGTCGGTGACGGACGGATCATAAGACAAATACTGATCACCGGAGGCGGCTTCGCCCGGATCTTCCGCGACCACGTCTCTCGTTGTTATGGTGCCGGTTGCCTTATACCAGCCGCACTGCCCGATGACTTTGCCGGTCTGGTAGCCTTCTTCGGCCTCGAAGCCGCAGCTCCACAAAGTTTTGCTTTCAGCCATGGCGGAAAC
>DFCM01000080.1 GCA_002366995.1 bacterium UBP3_UBA3054
GACTGGCTGACGCTGCAGTCGACGGTAACGTCGCAGTTATCCTCGAGGTTCGTCAAAACGAGCTCGACAGAGTCAGCGCCCAGCTTGCAGACGGGTTCCACGGCCAGGGCAAGCAATCCGTTGCTCTGGTTGCGGGACTGGTTCATGACCACGCTGCCGGTGATCTCGCCCTGCATGATGGAATTGGCCTTCACGACAACCTTGTAGGTGCCGGCCGGAGTGTTGGAAAGATGCAATATCTCGTTGTTGTTCAAATGGTCGTCCCTGGTGTAGACCGTGCCGTTGGGATCGATGACATAAAGATCAAGGTCGTTGATCAGGATCTTGGCGGCGCCGGAGGCCGTGGGAGGATCAGTCCAGCAGAGCGCTACGGTAAGGTCTAAGCCAGCCCCTTTCTCGAAGGTGTTGGTGACGGCCTGGTCCGTGGCGGTGAAGGTCTGCTCGAAGAATTCCATCTTGCCCTCCTTGGGCATGAGGCTCTCCCTAAGGTTGACCTGGCCGTGGCCTTCCATGTGGTTCGGCCTGACGTTGGCGATCTCCTCGAACTCTGTGTACTGTCCGGGATAGAGCGTGCGGGCGCCGGCGATCAATACGGCTTTGACCAAAGAGTTGTTGGGAACCTCGACGCCGCAGGCTTTCCTAAGATATTCCCTGATGATGATGCAGCAGCCGGCCGTCAAAGGAGAAGACATGGATGTTCCGCTGGCGGAATAGTAGTACTTGTCTCTTTCGGAGCTGGTCTGATGGCCGTAGCCGGAAGCCATGATGCCGTTGCCGGGGATGACCACGTCGGGCTTGATGCGGCCGTCGGCGCAGGGGCCGCGGCTGGAGAAGCCGGCCAGACCCTGGTGCACGCCGTCATGATAGTTATGCTTGATGGTGGCGCCGGAAACGATGGTGTTCTTGGCGGCGGACTGGTCGTTCAGCCTGGAGGTGGGGTTCTCGGCGTTGTCGTTGTAGTTGCCGGCGGAGTGGCAGATGACGAAGTCCTTCATGTCCCACATCATCTTGTCCTCGAAGCGGGCTCCGCTGCCGTAATTGCCGCCGCGGCCGGAGCCCCAGCTGCAGTTCATGACGCGGGCGCCGTTATGATAGACGTTGGTGATGTCGTATTCCGTGCCTGACAAAATGCCGCCGCCAGAACTGCCGGCGCAAAGAACGAAAAGGTCGGCGTCGGGGGCCATGCCGCGGTACTGTCCGTCGGACATGAGGCCCTGGCCGGTGGCGCAGCCGGTGACGTGGCTGCCGTGCGTTCCGGCGTCGTACCAGCTGTTGTACGTGCCGCGCTGGCTGGCCACGGCCGTGGTGGCGCGGCCGATGATCCTTTTCTGCTTGAGGTCGGGATGGATGGTCGCCATGTCGCCGGTGTCGCAGCCGGTGTCCTGGATGCAGACCATCTCGCCTTCGCCCCTGTAGCCCGCGATGTGCATATCTTCGACGTTGGCGAATTGTTCAGACCTCGTCTCGTCGCACTCCGGCATCGGTTCCTCGTACTCCTCGATGAAGCGCACTTCCGGCATGGCGGCCAAAGCGCTGGCTTCGCTGGGAGTGAGCATGGCTTTCACGGAAGGCTCGAAAGAGCAGTCCGGCATCATCTCGTAGCCGCTTATTCCGAGTTCATCCATCTTTTGAGCGATCAGGGGGCGGTATTCATCCCTGATGGCGCCCACGATGCAGAGCGATTTCTTCTCGCCTAAAGAATTAATGCTCTCCGCCTGGAAGGGCAGCTTGTATTCCGGCAGATACGGTCCGAAGTAAGAGAACTTGAACGCTCTTTTGAAGGCGTCCAAGGAATCGCTCTTTATTTCCACAACGTAAGCGTTGGGCGGCACCACGCCGTCCAGCCTCACGCCGTAACGCGGCAGACTATCCAGTTCCTCGTTGGTGAAGTTCTTCTCGGGCGCGACAAGGTAAAGCGCGGTGGCGTCCTTCGTCACGGGAACGTTGGAAAAGGAAAAAGTCCGCGGAGCGGCGGGGTCGACCGTGGCCCTGGTCAGGTAAATGAGTCCGGGATCCGCCATAAGAACAGCGGCGTTGACGACAAACAAGATGAGCAGTTTTTTCATAATGACCTATATGGTTTTAGTTATATTAAACGCGAGGAAAAGCCAGAGCACCAGGAAAGGAACGAAAATGAGATAGCTCATGAAAAGCAGCGAGGTCATGAAAGGCACGTGCTTTTTTTCGTTCTGGCAGATGATGATGAGATTAAGGCCGGGAGGCATGCAGCCCTCCAGGATGATGACGAGCGCCATCAAAGGCGTGACCGCGATCCCAGCCTTCCTGATGACGAAAAGGCAGAGCAGGGCGAAAGCCGGGGCGGCAAGATACTTCAGGAAAGCGAAGGAGAAAAGATAAGGGAGCTCGATCTTTTCGCGGTTTTCCACGGCGCCCAGGCTGGCGCCCAAAAGCACGATCGCCAAAGGACAGACGGCGTCGCAGAGAAGCGTGGCGGCGGAAAAGGCAAAACCGAGGGGCGCCGAAGGGCCGAGGAAAAGTTTGCTAAGCGGCGTGAAAGCCACGACGAGCGTCGCGAGAGCGGTGATCCCCGGAGGCGTCAGGCACTTCTTCCACTTCATGCCGCCCGCGCCAAAAGCGATAAGGTTGTAGCCGATGAGCCACAGCAGCGGCGAGAAGACGACGAGGTACAGCGCGACGTAGGCGCAGCCCGTCTTGCCGATATCCCCTTCCGGGGTAGCGAAAGGATGCGTCAGGGCCAGCGCCAGAAGCAGGCTCATTGGCACGTAGCCCGTGTTGGTGAAAGCCATGGCGGCCATGGAGGGCAGAAGCTCTCCCCTCTTTTTCCCGAGGAAAGCCGCGGCCGCGCCAAGGATCAGGCCGAAGACGATGTTAAGAAAACCCAGAAGCGGCAGGACCCAAAGCGCCTTCCAGTCGCTCTGCGAAGCGGCGGGCATAAGCTGCGCTATGACCAGCGCCGGCAGAAAAATAGTCATCAGCGCCTGGCTGAGCTTGTGTCTTGTTTCGGAATCGAGTATCCCCTTTTTGGCAAGCCAGTATCCGGCCGTTCCCATAAGGAACAGGACCAATACCGTTTCAACGCTGTGCCAGAAGATCGACATTATTCGGGGATCACCAGTTTCATGCCGATCTTGAGTTTGTTGGGATCGGGCAGGATCTCTTTGTTAGCTTCGGCTATATCTTTCCAGCGCTTGAATTCGCCGTAATACTTTCTGGAAATGTTGCCAAGATTGTCGCCCTGGCCGACCACATGGATCCTGGGCTCTTTTTCCTTGGGAGGCTCGGCAGCCTCTTTCTTTTCGGCCGGCGCCTCAACTTTGGCGGTCAGGTTCGTGGAGGCCGGCGCAGCTTCTTCTTCTTCCGTCAGCTCAAGCTCTATCTTGGCTTCCCTCTCGGGAACTTTCGGCAAAGAGGAAGCGGAGATGACGGTCGTTTCCGCGGCGTCGGAACCGGCTTTGACGATATTCCTGACAAAAGCGTCGATCTTCTCCTCCCTTTCCTTCTTCTCTTTGGCAAGGCGGGCGGCTTCTTTCTTCTTCTCCTCTTCCAGCTTCTTCAGCTCAGCTTTGGAGGGTTTCTGCTCCTCGACCTTCTTTTCGGCAACGGCGACTTCCGTCTTTGTTTCTGTTTCGCTTTCCTGTTTCACTTCCGGCTCTGCCGCCGACTGCTCGACAACAGTTTCCTTAGTTTCCGCGACCGTCACGACGACCGTTGAAACGCCTTCCCTCAGTTTGGCCAGTTCGCTTTCATAGCGGTCGATCAGCTGGCGCCTGAGCGCCTCGAACTGTTCGGTCCTTTTGTCGAGGGGCTCCTTGGCTTCCGGGCTGAGC